>DAIRVL010000021.1:0-20673 GCA_036802845.1 Pseudomonadales bacterium
AAATAACAGCCCCTGTCTTCAGGCTTAAGGTCTGGGGGAATAAACTAAAAACAAGCCACATCCCCAGAAGATTCAGACCAAGATGCATAGCGCCCAAATGACAAAAGTGTCCTGTCACCAGTCGCCATAATTCACCTTGTGCGATCAGATGCCGCTGATAACGCAAGAGCTCACTTGCCTGCGGATCAGTCAGATAGATAGCTAAAGAAATACTGCTCACCAGCAAAGGCAGAATGATATGCGAACGCCCATGCGTGTTACCTTGTGTAGTCAATGCCATTCCTCAATCTACGATGTCGGCCTATAATCGTGCTTCACCCTGACGCACGCCGTACATCAACTAAAACGTATAAACCTTTATAGAACAAGGCGACCCTATGCACTCTCCCAGACTCGTTCTGCTTTTTCTGTTTCTTTTCGCGTTTATTGCACAAAACGCGCGAGCACAGGTTTGTGCAGACGATAACAAAGCTGATCCACAAAGCAAAGTTCTGGCCGGCCAATGGGGCAGTAATCTTGAGAATAACCGTTTTCAATCCGCTGAACAGGCGGGATTAACGGCTGCAGAACTTCCTCGGCTCAAGCTCAAATGGGCGTATTATTTACCGCCCCGTTTTCCAGGCACCAGTGAGTTACGCTCACAGCCGGCTGTCACCAGCGACACTTTGTATGTCGGCACCCAAGAAGGCAAAGTGCTTGCGCTGGACAGTCGCAGCGGTTGCACACGATGGAGTTATGACAATAACGACGTCCAGATACGCACAGCCATCAGCCTCGGCAGCCCTGATCCCCTCAAGCCCCGGATGCTGTTTTTTGGTGATGAAGAAGGGTTTGTCACCGCGCTGGATGCCATAACTGGCAACAAATTGTGGAAAACTAAAATCGATGCTCATCCTGAAGCACTGATTACCGGGGCTATTACCTTATATAAAGATAGATTGTATGTCCCTGTGTCATCCCTTGAAGTCGTTACAGCGATGAATCCACTGTACAATTGCTGCACCTTCCGAGGTTCCGTCGCCCGTCTGGATGCCTTGAGCGGTAAAAAAATATGGCAAACTTTCACCACGCCTGAATCTAAAAAAACCGGCAAAAACGCACTCGGTGTGCAAATGTGGGGCCCCTCAGGCGCACCGGTTTGGAACTCACCCACCATTGATGTTAAACGCAATGTGCTCTACGTGGGCACGGGGGAAAACTACTCCTCACCGGTATCAAAAGGCAGTGATTCAGTATTGGCTATAGATCTTGATAGCGGCGCCTTGCGCTGGGCTCATCAACTCACGCCCGGTGATGCCTGGAACATGTCCTGCGCCTTTCCCGGCAAACTTAATTGCCCAAAAGAAGACGGCTTCGACCTTGATGTAGGTGCCAATACGGTGCTTCATCATCTTCCCGATGGTCGCGATTTAGTCATTGCCGGACAAAAAGCAGGTGTCGTTTGGGCGCTTGATCCCGACAAAGAAGGCAGTCTGGTATGGAAAACAAAAGTCGGTCGTGGGGGCGCTCTGGGGGGGATTCATTGGGGTTTAGGCAGTGATGAGCGTTTCATCTATGTTCCTAATTCCGACTTCGAACTCAATTTTCTCGGCATCATCAACGCCAAACGACCTGAAGGCACAAAAAATCCCGGTCTTAACGCACTGGATCCCCTCACCGGAACTATTGTCTGGCACTACGCAGAAAAATTTACCTGTGCCGATCCAACAAAATGTGATGACGGCTTTTCTGCGCCACCTACGATCATTCCCGGCCTTGTCTTTGCAGGCACGCTTGCCGGTAAATTGCGGGCATTCGACCGCGATTCGGGAAAAATTCTCTGGGAACACGATACCACCCAAAACGTAAACACCCTTAACGGCCCGGTCGGTCACGGCGGATCAATTGATGTCGACGGGGCTGTAATTGCCAACGGTCACCTGTATATTCATTCCGGTTACGGCAAACTGGGTAAAGAAGGTAATGTTCTATTGGTTTATTCTGTTGACGGGAAATAACACGATGACTCTTACAATGCGTTCGCTCAAAAAATATCTGTTCGTTTCATTTTTGATTGTTTCCAGTGCTCAAGCAGGCAATGCCTATCTGCCTAATGACAAAACGGCTTCCCTGACGGCTGCGCCGATGATAACCATACCAAATGCCAAACAAGCTTTTCCGGGTATTTTAACCGGTGGCCAGCCCAGCGAAGCGCAACTGATAGAAGCGCAGCAAAAAGGCTACAAAACCGTGATCAATCTGCGCCCTGCTGCCGAACAAAATGGCCTTGACGAAGGTGATCAAGTCAAAAAACTAGGCATGCACTACATTAATATTCCTGTATCAGGTGCCAACGATTTAACCTCTGCCAACAGCCAGGCTCTGAACAAGGCATTGTCTGATATAAACACGTACCCCGTACTGATACACTGTGCCAGCGGCAATCGTGTAGGAGCGCTGTTTGCACTGGATGCACACCAAAGCGCACAGTTGCCCATTGACGCAGCTATAGACATTGGTAAAAAGGCGGGTTTAACGCATTTAGAAGATACCGTCAGAAAACTGTCTAAATAAACGTTCCGCCTATCAACAGCCTTACTGAAGCGGGTGTTTCAATATAACGCCCGCTCCGCTCTCATTTACCAAACAGGCAGTAACTAATTCTATGTCCTTGATCCGATTACGAGATATTTGCGTCAGTTTTGGCGGCCCCGCCTTGCTGGATCACCTTAGTCTGACACTTGAACCCAATGAACGCGTCTGCCTGGTCGGTCGTAATGGCTCAGGCAAATCCACCTTGCTGCAAGTGTTAAATGGTGATATCAAACCCGATGAAGGCTTGATAGAAAGCAGTGGCGCGATAAAACTGGCTCGCCTGCAACAGGACGTGCCACAAAATTTTCAGGGCAGCGTATTTGACCTGGTGGCACAAGGACTCGGTGCCATGGCACCCCTGCTCCAACGTTATGAACAGCTCATTCATCTGATTGCTGATGACTACAGTGACGAAACTCTGTCCAAGCTCGAAAGCGTACAAAAAGAGCTGGAAGCCTGCGGCGGCTGGGACATGGAACAACTGGTTCAACGCGTATTGAGTCGCCTCAGTCTTGATGGCTCCATGCGCTTCGAATCACTCTCGGGCGGATTGAAACGACGGGTCTTGCTGGCGCAAGCCTTGGTCAAAGAGCCCGACATTTTGCTGCTGGACGAACCGACCAACCATCTTGATATTGAATCGATTCAATGGCTGGAATCATTTCTGCTTAACTACTCGGGCACCTTGCTTTTTATCAGCCATGATCGCTCGTTTATCCGTTCGCTTGCGACGCGGATTATCGACCTTGATCGGGGGCGCTTAAGCGATTGGCCTGGTGACTATGACAATTATTTGCGCCACAAACAGGAAGCGCTGGACGCCGAAGAAAAACAGAATGCGCTCTTTGACAAGAAACTGGCTCAGGAAGAAGTCTGGATCAGACAAGGCATCAAAGCACGGCGCACGCGCAATGAGGGTCGAGTTCGCAAACTCGAAGAGTTACGCAAAGAACGCACAGCACGACGTGAACGTATCGGTAATGCACGCTTCGACATATCCACGGGTGAGAAAAGTGGCCAAAAAGTGATTGAAGTCGATCACATTAACTACAGCTATGGTGAGCTCGCACTCGTCAAAGATTTTTCAACCCTGATCTTGCGTCAGGATCGTATCGGCATTATCGGCCCCAACGGTGTGGGTAAATCCACCTTGCTCAAGCTGCTGCTTGGACAACTTCAACCCGACAGTGGTGAGGTCAAATTAGGCACCAATCTGAACGTGGCTTATTTTGATCAACTCCGCAGTCAGCTGGATCTGCAACGTACCGTTCGCGACAATCTGGGCGAAGGCAAGGATACCGTCACCATCAATGGTCGTGAAAAACATGTAATTGGTTATTTGCAGGACTTTCTCTTTAGTCCTGATCGCGCCAATACCCCGGTCAGCGCCCTGTCAGGCGGTGAAAAGAACCGTTTATTACTGGCCAAATTGTTCGCCCGCGAATCCAATCTTCTGGTACTCGATGAACCGACCAATGATCTGGACATTGAAACACTCGACCTGCTCGAAGAACTGATTGCTGACTATCCGGGCACCTTGTTGATTGTCAGCCATGACCGGACCTTCCTCAATAATGTTGTGACCAGCACCCTGGTGTTTGAAGGCAAGGGACGCATCAAGGAATACGTCGGGGGTTACGACGATTGGTTACGACAGCGGCAGCAAACCGCGCCTGCCAGTGCTAGCGCTAAAGGTCATAAAAGTATTCAGGAAAAAACCAGCCCGGCGCCAAGCAAAACAGCGTCTTCACAAAAAAACGGGCTCAGTTTCAAAGAGCAACGTGAACTTGACGCACTGCCAAACGACATGCAACAACTGGAAGAAAAAATAAAGCATCTGCATCTGGAACTTGCTGAGCCCACATTGTATCAGCAGGATCGTGCCGACAAAGTGAATGAACTCAACGCAGCACTGAGCTTCAGTGAGAAAAAACTTGCTGAGCTTTTTTCTCGTTGGGAGGCGCTGGAAATAAAAAAATCGCAATGATCATAACAGTCAGCATGCATGAACGGCCTGTATGAATTTACAGCGCCGTTAATCAGTAGGGCATGAAAACGTAGGCACCGTTTTTATGCCATTTTCCGTTTCATTCCCCTCGCTTGTTTCGGTAGATACATTATCGGCTTGGGGTGTTTTGTCATCATAAGCGGCATCGGTAGATTTAATCTCACGATCCAGTTTTACGCAGTTTTTAGGTAGTGCTTCAATACCCAGGTGATAAATGGCAAAACCCGGCATCACCACCTGATCCACGGCCATACCGATAATACGGCCATCGACCGAGGTCACAACTTCACTGACTTCATTGGTCGTTGGATCCGACACCGTGCCCAAAACCTCGCCCGCCTTTACATCCGCACCTAATTCCACCCGGCTCAACAGAATTCCGCCAATATCGGCTCTTAACCAACGGGATTGAAAGTAAATAGGTTCGGGCTCGCCCCAGGAAAAGATGCGTGAGTACATCTGTTCACGTTGCAATAAACTGAAAATACTTTGCACAGCCTGATCGATTTTTTCAGCCTGTAAACGTGAGGACTCGCCCGCTTCCAGGGTGACTGCCGGAATGCCGTGTTTCGCCGCAACACGCCGTAACATGCCGGAATTGCCGGGACTGTGAACCACCACCGTCTTATCAAAACCGTGGGTAAAATTCACCACGTCAGGATTTTTCATATCAGCACGCACTTGTAATAAATTGTCACGACGCAATGAGCCAGTATGCAGATCAATCAAGGTGTTGCAGTGAGAAATTACGTCGTTATACAAAGAGTAGGCTATACGCGCAGACAAACTTCCATTTTTCACCCCCGGGAATGAGCGATTTAAATCCCGCCGATCAGGTAAATAACGTGAGCCTCGCTGAAATCCTTTTAAATTGACAATAGGCACGCCGACAATCCTGCCGCTCAATTTTTTAGGATTAATGTCTTGCATGATACGACGTACGATTTCAACACCATTTAATTCATCGCCATGAATAGCGGCGGTCATGCACAGGGTTTTTCCCGGTCGTTTGCCATTGATGACCCAAACCGGTGTAGGGGTATCCAAGCCGGCGGGGGACCACTGCAGCCGTTTTATTGTGGCCGGTGCTACAACTGAATTGAGGATATTGAATTCTTGCGCCAAAGCGTCCTTGGCGGCGGTTTCATTTTCATCTGTCTCTTTTTTATTTATATCTTCGTTAACATCAGCGCTGTGTATTTGGTTTTCACTGTTCGACACAGGCTGATTCGGGATAGTCGATGGCGATATAACTGTTTTCAACTTTTGCGAGTTTCTGTTTGCGGAAACCTCCTCATCGGACGGTGATGCCTGTTCACTGCTCGACTTCACGGTTTTTATATCGCTTTTTTCCACGTCTGTGTCGGCATCAGCTACTGGGCTTTGACCGGCTTCGGTGGGTTCTGTAAAAGAAGGTTCTATCTGACTGAAATCGGATGGAATCACTTGCTCGCCGGCAAACGTGTTTGTACTCACAGAAGCGGCAACAAAATAAACCAATAACAATGCGCCCAACAAATTAACAGGGTTCTTCATAGTTCATTTCAACATGAAAGACATTAGACAAGCTGTTTGTAAGCACATAACAAGCCCTACAGAATAACGTTTAAAGCGCCCGTTATCAGGGACAAAGGAACGCTGGCTGGTTTACAGATGCTGCAACCGACAAACCAGCGCCCTGTTCAGGAGGCATAAAGACTTGCAAGCAAAGCCATGCGCTCATCAATATCACTGGGAATATGTTCCAGTGCTTTTACTTTGTTGAGTTTAATCAATAATCCAACACCATTGGCCAGCTGCACATTAAGACCGGGCCGGGCATTGAGTTCGAGCATCAGCGGACCCAGATCACGATCCAGTACAATATCAACACCCGAATAACCCAATCCCACCGTATCAACACACTGCATTGCCAATTTTAAAATCGTTGGCCAATGGGGAATTTCAATATTCTCAGTCGACTCACCGGTATCAGGGTGTACAGAACACAGCGTATTACGGTAAACACCCCCACAACTGCGGCCCGTCATTACATCAATACCGATACCCATGGCACCTTGATGCAGGTTAGCCTTGCCGTCAGATTCGCGCGTCGGCAAACGCAGCATGCCGGCCACAGGCAAACCACGAAAAATAATCACCCGGATATCAGGCACACCTTGATAGCTTATAGCCGAAAAAATAGGGTCAAACTTGACGCGGTATTCAATCATCGCATGATCCGCGCGACCTCCCAGACTGTACATGCCCGTGAGAATATTCGACACGTGATGCGCTATAGCTTCAAATTTAAGCAGATGGCCATCGGCTTTTCTAAAATTACTACCCTGACGCTCGGCAATCACCAACACACCGTTACCACCACTGCCGTGCGCCGGTTTGATCACAAAGTCATTTTGTTCTTCCAGAAAAGCCTGCAACTGACCAATCTGATGCTGGATTTCCACAACACCCAGCAAATTGGGCACCGCAATATTATGCTGCAAGGCCAAGCGTTTGGTTTCGAGTTTATTGTCAACCAAGGGGAAAAGATGCCGTGGGTTATACGGCATGATAAAACAGGCATTACGCTTGTTAAGGCCCAGCATGCCACATTTTTTTAAGTGCCAAGGAGAAACAAACATAATTTTTACATTACCGCGCTATTTTTTTCATTTCTTTAAAACGGTACAACTCGGAGAGACGATAGCCACTGTAACGCCCCATCAGCAAACACGCCGCAAGTAATACCAGCAAAAGTTCCGGGAAAACGAACATCACATACATCAAATGTTCATTCGTCATCACCATATAACCCATCGATGCGACGAGCAAACTACCCAAACCTTGAATCAAGGCTTGCCGGGCACCGTTTTCTTCCCAGGTAATAGACATCCGCTCTATAGTCATCGACAAGATCACCATCGGGAACAAGGCGATTGACAAGACCTTTTCTGCGCCCAGCTGGTTACTGACCATGCTGATAACGAGCATCAACATCACCACAATAATCAGAATGGACGCCAGACGCGGAATAAGCAGCAACATCAAGTGTTCAAGATAAAATCTGAACATTAACCCCGTAGCCACTATGATAGTAAAAAGTGTAAGCCCCCAGACTAATTGGGTTTCACGGAAAGCGAGCGCAATCAGAACCGGCATAAAGGTACCAAAGGTATTAATGCCCACAAAGGTACGCATAAATACCACCACCAAAGCCCCCAGTGGCACCATGAGCAATACGCGGTATACGTTCTGACTGGGAACAGGCAGCGCTAACAGTGAAAACTTGGTGAAAAATGAATTCAGTTGCTGAGCACCGCTTCGTGCAACCTCGACTTGTTCCTTGTACGTTTTTATCACGGAAAAATCGACCGAAGAATTCTTACCACCGGTCAGCGTGAACAAGGGTTTCTCCCCAACTTTCCACGCAAGGATATTTGCCGGCACCTCTCGTTTGCCAGTTTGCGGATTAAAGGTCAGCCATTCGTTTTCGTTATGGACCTGCAAGAAGGGCTGTAAGGATGTGTGATTGGCCGCATCATTAATACTGATTCCCCACAACACACGCGCCGGAATTCTGACCCCTTTGAGGATATTAATAACTTCATTCACCCACTGTTCTGGATTAGTCGCGGTGTTTCGCAACAACTCAACATTTTCACTGGGCGTGGGGGAATTTAATTGCCGTAATAACTCTGCCGTATAGGTTGCCACATCGGCCGAGCTGCCACGTACATCTTCCAGTATGGCGCGGATAGCCGAGGCATAGGGCTCAGGATACTCCGGGGGTTTTGGAAAAGAAGGGTGACTCTGCCAGGTTTCCATTTGAGATGAGCGCGCGACCGTAATACGGTAATAAAGATTGTGTTCACCCTTTGCACGCCGGATGGCCCATTGCGCTTTCCGATTATCACCCTCTTCCTGTATCGACAGGCCAAATTTACCGGATATAAAGTCTTCATCCAGTTTTAAAAAACCCGGCATGATGTGAGGCAGATAAAACTCGGCGATGGACGGACCACCACTGCCCACAAAATGCATTTTTGCCTGAATTGTCCAGACCTCGGTATCGTTCTGTGGCTTTAACGGCAAGCCCAGATAAAACACCTTGTAATAACAGATAGAAAGACCTAGCACTGTTAACAACAGTGCCCACACTCTAACAACGCTTCGTCCCATTGAAATAAGCCTATTTACCGGAATTGTTTATTGATTCATGACATGTAGCATGTGTGATATACGTTTTTTCGGGATCAACAATGGCAAGCCCATTCAAAAACTCCCTGCCAAGCAATACTTGATAGTTAAACTCCGTGCGATCTGCCAAGGTGAAACTGCTACGCCTCATGCGCCCATCAAAGCAGATATCCAGCACTACAACATAACGTAAATCATGATTGCCATCATGATTTTTAATTCTCACTTTACGTTTGCGTGGCTGCTCAAGCGTTTGTCGAAATTGATCACCCTTTTCATTATGAAGAACCAGATCAAAACGCACCCAGTTCTGACCATTTTTACTAAAACCATGCACATTTTCAGCGTGAATGGATGAGGTAGTGGCACCTGTATCCAGCTTGGCTTTAACAATAAACGATGGCCGCACACCCAGACTGACGCGCTCAATCCGGCCCGCTATCACCTTTTCAACAAGCGCCCCGGATTGTACCTGACCGACTCCAGCCACGAAGCACACAAGCAATAGCGTTATTTTAGCGGCATAAAAACGACGTAAATTTTTATACCCTGACCTCGTAACCAACATGAATATCACGCTATATAAAAAGAGACAAAACTGGCGCGACATTTTATTCTTAACAACAAAACAAAGCACCCTAATTTTTCGCTATTCACTTAATGCTAATTCGACACCGAGCTCACTATGTAAAACACTCGCTTATTCAAACCAACTTATTTACTCTCTTAATTGCGCTTAATTCCTGGCTGTAAAATGGCTCATGCAGACATCACACTGTCACTTACAAAATCTATCACGCTTACGCTGGACAACGCTTGGCTCTCAAGCGTATACCCATACACCGTCGGTGCTGAAAATTTACCACACCACATTGCCCACGCTTTGGGGGAATTGTTTTATCGCTTGTGTCGATGAGGCCATTTGCCAGCTCGCATTTTTTGATAATGACCAGGAATTAGCGCGTGTCAAAAGCCAATTACACACGAACTGGCAAACCGCCTCTTTTTACTGTGATCCCACCTATGTATTGAGCTTGCTGGACGCATTCACCTCCGAACAACGCAAACTGACCCCGCGCTTACATCTGCGAGGCAGTCGTTTTCAAATCAAAGTCTGGGAAACATTGCTAGACATCCCCATAGGGACACGTCTCTCCTATCAAACATTGGCCGCAAAAACAGGGAATACGCGCGCGTATCGAGCCGTAGCCTCTGCGGTGGCAAAGAACAACATCGCTTACTTGCTTCCCTGCCATCGTATTATCAGAAAAAGTGGTGATACGGGTGACTATCGTTGGGGATCTGCACGAAAAAAAACCATTCTTCACTGGGAGTCCTCATTCGAACAGAACCCCCATAAACCTATCTGACCAGGACTGACATATTTACTCGGCAACTGGTTTGGCCGTGATAAAACCATTCATCACTGATTGTTGTTTACCCAAACTTACATTACCGTTTGGATACGCTTGAAAAGAAAACGTTGCCGAAACGAGTTTTCCATTGTCGCGCGTCACGACAATTTCCCCAGGTTTTTCATCCGTAGTCGCGTAACCGCCCACACCTTTATAGCTCACTCTGGCATTGTAAAATGCCAATGGGTATTTACCGGGACCCTTGTAGTTATCTACCTTGATAGTGATTTGCATCTCCTGCGATTTCGCAGAAATTTCAAGTCGTTTGATATCTTCAAAATCATCGTCTACAACCTTGCAGACAATCTCGGTGGACTGACCAAAGCGGCCTTTCTCTGCCCAGGTATGCTCCAGCGAGAACTCTTCTTTTTCTGACACATAAACGGAGGGCATTGCAGGAACAACCGGTTTTACTACTGCAACAACTGGAGCAAGCACTTTCTTCACGGGAACTGGTGCAGGTGCAGGCACGGGTACCGGCACCACCTTTTCGGCAACGACCTTGGGTTTTGTTTCAACTTTTACAACAACCAAGGTGCCGTCGCGATATTGGCAAGGGCTTGAAACACCTTTTTCCAGACAGCTGCCATTTCCATTGGGCTTCATGTTTTTTAACTCGCCCTGATACTCAAGGCCATTTTGGAATATATATTTTGCTGATTTTTTGTCTATGTTTCCGGCTGTCCAATTGGCGGTGACTTTATCGCCGCTCTTTAGAAAATAGACACCAGGCCCCGACAATTGCCCTGCCTGCCAGCGGCCGGAATAACGATCACCATTGGCATAATTCATCTTGCCCTGACCGTTTGGCTGCCCATCTTTAAACAAGCCACTATAAACGTCCTTGTTCTTGTAATGCATTACCCCATCACCCTGGGGCTTATTGGCGACCCATTCACCCTCGTATTGCGTGCCGTTGCTGTAGATCATTTTACCTACGCCATTTCGCTTGTTGTCCTCCCAGGCGCCTATATACTTATCACCGTTTTTCCATACATAAGTACCTTGACCACTTTTTTTGCCGTCTACCCAATTACCTTCGTAGGTTTCCCCAAAACTTGTGGTATAGGTGCCATGACCATGGAAACGTCCAAAGGAGTTTCGCTCCCCCTGATAATCAACGGCCCCAGCAGACACCACACCAGGCAAAATCATTACCATTGATAAAAACAAACCCGCAATCAATTTTTTCATCTTTTCTAACCCACATGCTTTCGCAGAAAATAAAAATTCACCCAGTGATAAACCAATAATCAAGTATAAGAATAGTCATAAAAAGGAGAAAACGTGCACATAATCCGTTAAGCGCCAGCGTTATAAAAAAGACATTTTTATAGTACGGTCCCACCACAGAGGCAAAATTTTCAACTTCCGAATCATTTCAGCCCATTTTTGTAACGATTGCCTCCAGAACTCACCCTTTTGAACGAGCAAATCGCATTAGTTTTTTCTATAACAAGCCATAAATTTTTATGATCAGCAATAAAAAATTTACCTCAACCCTTATAATGGTTACGATTTTACACATAGCTCAGGCCTAAGAAGCTTCAGTGTCATTGGTATAAATGACCTCGCCCGATATAAAACACCGTGACTTCTTTGGATTACTCCTGGGGATGTGTTAGAACCAACCAAAGAACGCATAAGCGCTGGAGACACCGAGTGGATTTCATAAGTGCAGGCATTAAGAGTATTAGCGACGGATTCAATGCCACGCGTGACATCAAACGGGTTAATGAAATCGCGAGCATCTTAATAAAATACGGTTATGTTGACCTGACCCAACGTCTTGGCATTGGCGACTCGGTGTTTAAGATTCCATTACCTAAAACAGATATCGCCAATACGTTAAGCGCTCCCCAGCGTGCTGTTGCTGCACTCCAGGAATTAGGCCCAACGTTTGTCAAACTGGGACAACTTCTGTCAACCCGTGTTGACTTGTTCAGCAAGGAATGGATTGAAGAATTCGAGAATTTACAGTCAAATGTTTCGCCCCTGCCCTATGACCTACTGGAACCTATTCTTAACAAAGCACTTTCGGCACCTGCTCAGCAGATTTTCGAACATATTGACCGAACGCCTCTGGCATCCGGTTCAATCGCCCAGGTGCATCGAGCGGTTTTGGCCGGTCAAGAGGTTATCCTTAAAATTCAACGACCCGACATTCGCAGCAGCATTGAGGCCGATCTGCGCATCATGTCACTACTCGCCTCTGTTGCAGAAAATAACGTGCCGACTTTGCGGCGCTACACCCCTTTAAAAGTGATACGGCAGTTTTCAACATCGATGCGACGCGAGCTGGACTTTACCCGCGAGGCGCGTGCGTCCGATCGAATTCGTGCCAATTTCAGCAAAACAAATTACATGATTATTCCCAAAGTTTACTGGGACTACACCTCGCCACTGGTCTCGGTACAAGAATATATCAAAGGCATACCGGCTAATCAGTTGCAGGCCATTGATGACGCCGGTCTTGATCGCAAAAAACTGGCCCTACGTGGTGTAGATGCCTTTCTTAAAATGGCCCTGGAAGATGGCTTTTTTCACGCCGATCCGCACCCCGGCAATTTCTTTTATCTTGAAGGCAATAAACTGGCGCTCATTGATTTTGGTCTCGTGGGCAGCCTGACAGATCAACGTCGCCGTCAACTGGCACAATTATTACAGGGTGCAGTGGATGCCGACAGCCAGGCCATCAGTGATGTATTGGTCGACTGGGCCGGTGATGCCGATATTGATATGGAAGCCTTAGGCGCCGACCTTGATGCATTGCTTGAAGAGTACAATGGCATCAACCTGGCACAAATTGAAATCGGATTAATGATTCACCAACTGACCTCACTCGCGCGAAGTCACGAATTAACCCTGCCTTCAGACCTCACCTTGCTCATAAAATCCATCATGATTCTCGAAGGTTTGGCAACAAGTCTCGACCCACAGTTCGATTTAATTAAAGAAGTCACGCCCTTTGTGCGACGCGCTATTCTTCACCGTTTTTCGCCGGAATCACTCTTTCGACGCAGCCTGGTCACGCTGGGGGAAATAACAGACATTGTGGGTGAATTACCACGGGATTTTCGACGAATATTAACCCTGATTCGTCGGGGGTATATTCCCATTAATATTAACGTTAACCAATTAGAAACGCTGAGTAGTCAATTAGAAAGAACCACCAATCGCTCAGTCATTGGAATCATGGTGGCGGCATTAATTGTGGGCTCATCCATTGTCATGACTGTAGATGCCGGCCCAAAGATTATGGGCCTCCCACTTTTTGGCATGATGGGATTTATATCTGCCAATATAGGTGGAGCCTGGCTGCTGTACTCCATGTGGTCAAGCAGGAAGTAATTCCTGCTTTAATGAACAGTCACCGCCAAACCCAAAAGATACTCAGACTCATACTGCGTCAAGGTTCGACCCAAGCGGAGATATTCATCATACAAGACGCTCAGCTCACGCAAACACAACTCGGGCGCATCATCCTGGTCACCGGGCAATACGGCCACAATATGTTGTTCACCTAAAATTTTTACAGCCAGCGTAATCATTGATGGAATCTCCTTTGCGTAACGGCTCATCACAACCTATATATTGTAGCGACCAACAACAGCTTCAAGTCCTAATGTCTGTTTTTTATCATGGCGTCTGGGGGAAATAAAAGCAATTTAAAAGACAAAAATAACGCCGCACCTGGATGCCACTTCCTCGTACCGGAAATGCTGAATGATCAGCACACAATGAAGCCACAATGAAGCCAAGCCAAAAAAAACTGAACAGATGTTTTGATTAACCAACTGTTAAGCAGATACGCACACGTATAAAAATAAATGGGTTGCTAATTTTGCAGAAGTCGCGCTGGAATTCTGGATAAGGGTAATTCTTCGCAATGGGCCTTCATGGCGACGGCTGATCCTGGCATGCCCCAGACAATGCTGCTTTCCTTATTCTGGGCAATGGTATGATACCCCTTGTTTTTCAACTCCAACAAACCATGCGCCCCATCTTCACCCATACCCGTCAATAATGTGGCGATACATTTCATCTGCGGTAATTTTGCAATTGAACTGAACAACACATCTACTGAGGGTCTATGGCCCGAAACCTTGTCTGATTTATTCAAGATACAGACTAATTTACTGCCATTTTTCCCGACTGTAAGATGCATATCACCAGGCGCGATATACACATTACCTGATTTAATTTCCAGATTATTAGACGCCTCTTGCACATGGGGCAAACTTTCTTTATCTAAACGGCATGCATAGGATGCGCTAAATTGCGGTGGAATATGTTGCACAACAACAATAGGAGGACAGTTTTCCGGCATCCTGTTAACAATGTACTGAATAGCCTCAACACCGCCCGTTGAAGCACCGATGGCAATCAAATTACAATCTTTAGCGCTATAACGTGCGATATCACAACTTGCTACGGGCACAGAGTCAGAAACAAATGATCTCGCTACATTGGCGCCCGCAGCCATACGAACTTTAGCTACAATATCGTTCGCCTGATTAATCAGCCCCTCCGAAAAATCTGGTTTCTCAACATAGTCAACCGCACCGAGTGAAAGCGCTTGTAATGTGATAGCCGCACCACGCTCAGTCAAGGTTGAAATCATGATTACCGGCAAGGGATGCAGTCGCATTAAATTTTTAAGAAAGGTAATGCCATCCATTTTTGGCATTTCAATGTCCAACGTTACTACATCGGGTTTTAACTTTTTTATCATCTCCCTTGCTTCATAGGGATCCGATGCACCACCCACAACAGTAATGTCATTAACCGAACTTAAAATATCGCTCAACACACTTCTGATTACAGCCGAATCATCAACAATTAAAACTTTAATCATTCCATGAATCCATACAAGAAAAATAAATCTTAATCGAACAAAGTAATATCACCCGTTAAAACAGGTTGACTTCTAAGCTTTCTGGCATAGGATTTTTCATTCGTTTGCAACGAATCCTTATTACTCATGTTTATAATTTTTTTCAGTTTAACAACGCCGCTATCGGTAAAATACTGAATTTTTCTTGGATATATTCCTCCAACATCATACGTTTTAACTTCCATGCCTTCATTTTTAAGATACGAAAAAACAAAATTAATATTACGTTGTCCTATATCCATAAATTCCATATCAGAAAGAACTTGTCCGCCACCGAAAACTTTAATCTCAAAATATTCTTTTTTACCACCGGCTTTAAAAATCTCGTTTATTAAAAATTCCATTGCCCAATTTCCATAACGAGCAGAAGCGCCTATCACATTTTTTGTATTTAAATTCTTTTCATCAAGGGGCAACATGAAATGATTCATGCCAGCAATATTATTTTTTACATCACGAATACACACAGAAATACACGATCCAAGGACCGTCGATATCAACTCACCCTTATTGCTCACATAAAATTCACCTGATTGAATTTTTGCAGAAAATTTCTTGTTAGATTCATCCCAAGAGCGTGCAATAGAAGAAAAACCAGGCAAGGCCTGAGGCAAGTCAATAAATGTTTTTTTAACATTTTGCATCAGTGTACTTTTCGATAGATTGTTCGACCTAAAGGCTTGAATCGCGACGTCAGACCATGCAGTGTTTCTGAATGCCCGATAAACAGAAAACCTCCATCATTTAACGATTCTGCATAACGTTCAAATAATATTTTCTGTGTAGGCTTATCAAAATAGATAACAACGTTTCGGCAGAAAATAACATCAAACTTGCCGTTAAGCGGCCATGATTGCATCAGATTCAAATGATTAAAGGTAACAAGATCCCTCACTTTCTGCGCCACTTGGTAAGTGTTTTTATCACCGCTTCTTTGCGAATTAAACCAGCGGCTTTTGATTGCACTGTCTACCGTAGACAGGCTGCTTTCTGAATAAAGCGCATTTTTTGCATGGGAAAGTACATTCGAATCAAGATCAGTGGCAAGAATCCTCACATCCCATTGAGGCGATGGAAGTTTAGTAGATTCTATCAGTGTCATAGCAATAGAATAAGGCTCTTCACCGGTCGAACAACCCGCTGACCAAATGCGGATTTTTTTATCATTTTTATGATGGTCGACTAACTCGGGTACAACGGTTTTTCCCAGGTATTCAAAATGATGTTTTTCTCTAAAAAATGAAGTCAGATTCGTAGTAATTGAATTAACAAAATTTGCAACCTCATCCGTCTTGTTGCTTTGCAAATAGGTAATGTAATTTGAGAACTCATACATATTCAGGCTGCGTAAACGTCGTGCCAGTCTGCTATAAACCATTTCTCTTTTATGTTCAGAAAGAGAAATACCGGTGAGTTCAATAGCCAATTTTCTGATCTGTGCAAAATCCGCATCAGTCATTACAAACTCACGAGTCTTTCCTTCGTTCATGATTAATCCAAATGTTTAAATTATAAAAAATCAATGATGATCATAAATTATTACTGCTTATCAAAATCAGCGATTGACGTCGCTCTTGAAAGTAATTTATTTATTTCAAGAAGTATGATCATTTTGTTATCGACATTGTACAAACCTGAGATATATTCATTGCCAAGTTGCTGATCCACTTCAGGCGGTTTTTTTATCTTGGCCGTTTCGATGTCATACACATCGGAAACAGCATCAACAACAATACCAACAACTTTGCATCTACCCTCATTGTCCTTAACCGTTAATACAATAACCACAGTAAGCGGACCATAAGGTTTCGATTCAATAGAGAAACGGATCCTCAAATCGACAATAGGGACAATTGTGCCACGAAGATTAACAACACCTTTAACATAGTCAGGGGAGTTTGGAATGATTGTCGGTTTTTCCCAGCCACGAATTTCCTGCACACCCAATATATCAACACCGTATTCCTCACCATCAAGAAAAAATGTGAGATATTGGTTTATTTCCTCTTTACTCGCATGATAATCGGCTGCGAAATTAGAAGAAGAATTATGAAGTCCACTTTGTAATGACATAATAAAAATCTCAGGCCGCTTTATTTTTTCCGCTCAGACTCTCTAACTCAAAAACATTGTCTACTTTTGTTATCGACATTATAGACATGGTAAAAATATCATGAATATCGCATATCATGGCAACTGTACCATCACCCAGAATTGTTGCGCCTGATATTCCTTTAACCGATTGATAATTTGATTCCAGACTTTTAATGACCACCTGTTGCTGGTCAAGCAGTTCATCAACAACAAGACCCAGTTTTTTGTCATTTGACTCCACCACAATCATCATGCTTTGTGATGCTTGGTCCGAATCTGCGCTGGGATGATTAAATATTTTTTCGAGATAGACGACAGGGATGTTATCGTTTCGCAATCGGTATAAATCCATGCCTCCGGCAATACAGTTAATTCTTGAAACATCCATCTGCAAGGATTCTGAGATTGAAATAAGTGGAATAACGTAAATGCTGTCTTTCACACGAATCAGTTGCCCTTCTACAATGGCCAGCGTCAATGGTAAACGAATAGTAAATGAGGTCCCATGCATCGGTGTAGACATCAAATCAAGACTGCCGTTAAGCTCCCGTATATTTTGTTTGACAACATCCAAACCCACACCACGCCCGGACAAATCACTGATTTGATCTGCGGTTGAAAAACCCGGGCGCAATATAAGTTCCTGGATTTCTTCGTTGCTCAGAATATCGTCTTCCCGAATAATGCCGGCACTGATTGCTTTGCGTCTTATTTTATCAACATTCAACCCACGACCATCATCGCTGACCTTGATTACAACCGACCCGCCCTCGTAGTAGGCTTTCAGTTCAATGCTGCCTTCTTCAGGTTTGCCACAGGCACGTCTTTCTTCTGTTGTTTCCATGCCGTGATCCATGGCATTGCGAATTAAATGCGTCAAGGGATCACTGAGTTTTTCCATCACCGTTTTATCTAACTCTGTTTGTTCACCTGAAATTATTAAATTCACCTTTTTATTCAGTTGATTACCCAAATCTCGAATAAGCCGGGGAAAACGATTAAATGCAAAACTGATGGGCATCATACGCAGACTCATAACGGTCTCTTGCAGTTCCCGTGTATTGGCTGCCAGTTGGGCCAAGCCTGCAATAACATCGTGATATCTGTCCGAACTTAATTCTTTGCTCAGCTGACTTAACATGGATTGTGTGATAACCATTTCACCCACCATGTTTATAAGCGCATCGACTTTTTCAATATTGACACGAATTGATTTTGAATCCGTAGATTTTTGATTATCGGCTTTTGTATCAAGACGCAGCACCGGATTATGATTTGTGATATCAAAATCAACACTGTCGATTGAATTTATGATCGGCTCTTTAAGCTCCTCGTGCTCGGCAAGCGCATCAGATAAATTGTTTTCATCGACGACATCAATTTGAAAGAGCACTACATCTGATTCATCTATGACCCACTCAAACACGTCTTCTAGTTTGTCTTTATCTACATGACTGCCTTCCAGGAAAAATTCCCATGAAATATAACATTCCGTAATATCAATCTTGTCGTATTCCAGTAGATCATCGGTATTTACTGTTGTTTTAAGCGTACCTAGATCTGAAAGTTCTTTAATTATACGGTAAGGCTCATTACCGGATTTAAGCATTTCAGGATGCGGCTTGAACTTGATATGCCACACGGATTTATTTTTACTGGTCTTGTCGGTTAATTCTGACGTATTGCTATTATGTTCCGCCGGGAGCTTGGCGCCCTGATCAAGAATTCTTTTAAGTTCTACTGTTATTTTTTGCGCTTCACTGTAATCGGGTGATTGTTTGTTTTTTAATTCACTTAACATAACACGCAGACAATCAACCGACTTTAACATGACCTCTGTCATTTCTGACGTTATTTCCCGCTTCCCCTCTCGCACAAGGTCAAGCAGTGTTTCAAGATCATGCGTAAACTCTGTAATTCCCTGAAATCCGAAGGTTCCTGCACCACCTTTAATTGAATGTGCGGCTCTGAAAATATCATTGATAATTTCGATATTTTCTCCGTTAGAGGATAAATGCAACAGACCGGTTTCCATCGTTTCCAGGCCATCGGCACATTCTTCAAAAAACATTTCATGAAATTGACTGATATCAACGGCCATTTTATTCAACCTATAACCTTATTGATGGTAAGCAATAATTGCTCCGGGTTGAACGGTTTCACAATCCACCCTGTTGCGCCTGCGGCCTTCCCTTCCATTTTTTTTTCTTTTGTTGACTCAGTTGTAAGCATCAACATGGGTGTGAACTTGTAATTTTCGGTGGAACGCAAGGCTTTTATTAGCTGTAATCCATCCATATTCGGCATATTTACATCCGACAAAACCAAATCCACATTGTTTGTTTTCATTGCCAGATCGTACGCAATAACGCCATCTTCTGCTTCTATCACCTTATGTCCCGCACCTTGCAAGGTGAAACTGACCATTTGCCTCATTGAGGCCGAATCATCAACTGCTAAAATTGTTGCCATAGTGGAATCATCCTGATACATAGGATTCAATTGCTTTCTTTCTATTTCTAAGATTAGCCAATAATAAACATTCTGATAATGTATTAAGCATAGAAGTGTTAGGTATTTGTAAAACAGAGTTGCACGGTATAGCGTGACCTGTAAGAAAACACAGTGGTGTCTGAGAAAAAATACATGAATTATGCAGATCTGATGTTGCGGGAATTAAACTAGATGCGATGCATTTTTAAGGGTAGGTGTTTATGAAACGCTACTATGTATTGAGAGTTACACACATTGGGAGCCGCTTACCAGGCGAATTAATTTTTATATCTTCACATCGAAACTGCATGTTCAAGGTCAAGAAGTTTTGCAACTTCTGATACCACGCTTGAAGGTTTTTCCCAGGCAAGTGTTAATCCATCTGATTTGAGTTTTTCATTAAATGCCGTAATAAGCTGAAATGTCGCTGTATCAATTCGTTCGACCAGTGATGCCTCAAATACCACGTTTTTCTTTTGCTCAAGGGCCGTATCCAGCTGATTTTTAAATTCATGAATATTCTTTATCGTTAAAGCGCCTTCTAATTTTATTTTTATATTTTTCTTTACGCGTGTGCCCATGTCTGTTTATCCTTTTCTTGTATATTGATTCGTTACAAACTCATCCAGTTTTTTCTGATCTTGCCGGGTTTCAATAAGATTTTCTTCCTCAATGAGTTTTTCAATCCATCGTTGATAGGCTTCAACCTTGCCGTGCAGTTTTAACCAAGCTCTTCTTTGATATTCGATGTGCTTTTGTAGCATCTCAATATGTTTACTTTGCTGATTTATAGCATAGTCCAATTGCTTGACCAGCTTTTCTCTATCTTGCAACTGCGCTGGAATAAATCGACTGCCTGTTTGCACTGAACTATTAATATATTCACCCCTGAAGTCTTGCAGCTGCGCAATTTTATTTTTATCTGTTATTAATTTGCTTTGTAATTCAGCCAGTTTTATGGCTTCCTGCTCAGCTTGTCTATCAAGGAGCTTTTTTAATTCAGCAATACGTTT
>DAIRVL010000021.1:20773-23185 GCA_036802845.1 Pseudomonadales bacterium
ACATCTTTAACGAGCACATCCAGCGCGGCCATGCCTTCCTTCCAGGTGCTTTTTTCATTCATACCCTGGCTGAGGAATTTACGAATAGCTGGCATATTTTCAATAGCAAAATCAACTTCAGCATCGCTGCCTCTGGCATAGGCCCCGACCATAATCAAATCTTTATTTTGTTGGTAACGTGAATAAATTTGTTTGAGTCGTAACGATTTTTTCAGCTGATCGCTTTTAACAATTTGCGGCATGACACGGCTGACGGAGGCTTCAATGTCTATGGCCGGTAAATGACCTTCTTCTGCCAGGCGTCGTGACAGAACGATATGGCCATCAAGAATGGCACGCGCAGCATCTGCTATAGGATCTTGTTGATCATCGCCTTCAGTTAACACGGTATATAACGCGGTCAGTGAGCCGTTCTTATTTTTTGAATTACCGGCACGTTCAACTAATTGCGGAAGTTTGGCAAAAACAGAGGGCGGATATCCCTTTGTGGCAGGTGGTTCGCCCACAGCCAAACCAATTTCGCGTTGCGCCTGCGCATAACGGGTTAATGAATCCATCAACAACAAGGTGTGTTTACCCTGATCTCTGAAATACTCGGCGATGGTTGTGGCTATCATGGCACCGTTGAGTCGTTTAAGCGGCGCATCATCTGCGGGTGAAGCGATAACAACGGCTTTTTTTCGACCCTCTGGCCCCAGGATATGCTCAATAAATTCTTTAACCTCGCGGCCCCGTTCTCCGATAAGACCCACGACCACTACATCGGCTGTACTGTATTTTGTCATCATGCCCAGCAGCACACTTTTTCCCACACCACTGCCGGCAAACAAACCCAAACGCTGCCCGCGCCCTATGGTCAGCAGGCAATTAATGGATCGCACGCCGACATCAAGCGGGGTCGTAATCGGCTGACGCAGCAAGGGATTAATCGGCTCACTTTGTAATTTGACACGTTCGTTTGCGATAACCGGCGCTTGGCCATCAATGGGCTCACCCGTACCCCCTAATACCCGGCCTAACAAAGCATCACTTACTGGAATGGTCAGCTGCTTGTTTAATGGAATAACCTTTGCGCCCGCATTGATTCCGGATAAATTATCAAAGGCCATCAAATAGGTTTTATCGCCATTAAAACCGACGACTTCTGCTTCAACATGGCTCTCTTTATTGATAATAATTTTGCACCGTCCGCCCACAGGAACACGACAGCCAACCGCTTCGAGCGTCATGCCGACCATACGCACAATTTTTCCTTCAATGATGATTTCGTGCGAATAATCAATGGCACTGTATTTTGACAAGCGTTCGGCAAACGATGGGCGCTGGATAAGGGGCATTGTTACACTTCCTGCGAACTATTTTATGTTGCTTCATTATCAAAAAACGGCATGCTTGATAAATCGGCCTTTTTAAACTGTCGTGTTACATCACTTGCAGCAACAACAGGGGTCACGGCTTCTGTGTTTTTTGTTTCAGCACGTTCATTCAGATCAAGTACGTTTACTGGCCTCAGACTCGCTTCATTTGAAGCAGGTACTAACAGGCCATTACTGCGTTCATATACTTGATCTAAGGTTTTGTTCAGACGTGTTTCAATTCGCGCGTCTATGTAGTGCGCATCGCTACGAACGATACAGCCGCCTTGTGTTATTTTTTTATCTTCTATTAATTGGTAACGTGTTTGGTCGCCGTGTTGGGTTAATAAGTACTGCGATACGGTGTTCAGATCCATTGGATTTAACTGGATTCTGAATTTTTGTTCCTGATCATCAATCTCGGTAAAAATGTGTTCAAGAATTGTCAGCACACAATTTGAATCGATACTCAGTTCTCGTTTTATTATGCCTTTGCTTATCTCAAGCGTTAATTCGAGCAAGGCTTTCTCGATTCTATCCTCCTGCGCTTTCATTGGTGCTGAAAATTCCTCAATCAGCGTTTTTAATTGCTGCTGGATGCGTAGCTCACCGTTTTTCAAACCATTTGTCAGTCCTTGTTTAAAGCCCTCGGCCTGACCCAGTTTAAAACCTTCATCGTAGGCATCCTGACGCAGAGTTTCAATTTCGGCTAACGTGGGTAACTTAATCGTGGCATGCGCAGGGTTTCGTTCATTTTCAAGCAGGGCTGGCAGCTCCCAACGCTCATAGGCTGTGGATTGTTTATTGATTGGCGCTGAATTAGGGGGCTGTTTATCCATTTTGTTGCAACCTCAATGACACATCAGGGGGACGTCTATACAGGTGTCGTTAGATCATTTCCTCACTACCCTGCCCACCCAGGCTGATTTCACCGGCATCGGCCATACGTCTTGCAACGGCTAGAATTTCTTTTTGTGCCGCTTCAACCTCACTGACTTTGACGGGACCTTTGTTTTCAAGATCATCACGTAACAGTTCAGCGGCACGTTTTGACATG
>DAIRVL010000022.1:0-22922 GCA_036802845.1 Pseudomonadales bacterium
GGAACAAATGCTTGATCGAATTGCTACCTACAAGGAAAAAACCGAAGCTCTCAAAGCCAAACTCAAAAAAGCCGTTAAATACCCTATCGCCGTCGTATGCGTTGCCATTGTGGTCACAGGTATTTTGCTGATTAAAGTAGTGCCGGTTTTCGAGGAATTGTTTAATGGTTTTGGTGCCGAACTACCGGCCTTTACACGTTTTGTGTTGAATATTTCCGAGGTCGTACAAGCATGGTGGTTTCCGGCCTTAATCCTTGGTTTTATTTTTAGTTATATTTTTAAACAGGCCAAAGCCAGGTCGAAAAAGTTTAATGACTTTCTTGATGAAACCTCGTTAAAACTGCCTATTATGGGCGACATTATGAACAAAGCAGTGGTCGCACGTTATGCGCGAACACTGGCAACGACATTTGCTGCGGGTGTGCCTTTGGTCGAAGCACTCGAAACAGTAGCGCGTGCAGCGGGCAACTCGGTGTATGAAAAAGCCATTTTGCAAATTCGTGATGGCGTGACTTCCGGCACGCAACTTCAGCAATCGATGCGTTACGCAGGTATTTTTCCGCCCATGGCCGTGCAAATGGTCGCCATCGGTGAGGAATCAGGCGCGCTGGAAACTATGCTCGATAAAGTCGCCAGTTATTACGAAGCCGAAGTTGACAATGCCGTAGATGGTCTCACTGCGATGCTGGAACCCTTGATCATGTCGGTATTGGGTGTGTTGGTGGGCGGTTTGTTAATTGCCATGTACTTGCCAATATTCCAGATGGGTAATGCTATTTAACGTTGCTTCACGCCTCATGCCTGACGTTACTTCTCTTGAGTGCGTCAGGTTTTCTCAAGTAGTTATGATTTTTCTAAATCCTAAACGATAAGCCAATTACATTTAGACGCGGGAATTTACATGGAGTTTGCCCAGGTTTTCAGCACATACCCTGCCCTTTTTATTGGCGTAATGGGTTTATTGGGTTTGCTGGTGGGCAGTTTTCTTAATGTGCTTATTTTGCGTTTGCCCGCCATGATGAATGCACAATGGAAGGCGCAGTGTCAGGAATTCTTGAGCTGTCACTGCGCAGAATCTGCTGAGGCTGCACCCGCTGATAAACCACCCGAAGCCTTTAATCTGGTGTTTCCTGCGTCCCACTGCCCTCAGTGTCACGCGTCTTTGAGTGCGTGGGAAAATATTCCGGTATTGAGTTATGTATTGCTTCGCGGTCGTTGTCATCATTGCGGCGTAAAAATTTCGTGGCGTTATCCGCTGATTGAAGCCTGCACGGCCTTGTTGTCGGCGTATATGGCCTATCATTTTGGTTTTGGCTGGCCCTGTGCTGCGGCTTTGATTTTACTTTGGGCTTTGATTGCACTGAGCGTCATCGACTTTGATCACCAACTTCTGCCCGATGATTTAACGTTGCCGCTCTTGTGGCTCGGCTTGGCGCTTAATTACTTTAATCTGTTCACCGATTTGCACAGCGCCGTGTTGGGTGCCGTGCTGGGTTATTTGTCCTTATGGTCGGTGTATTGGCTGTTCAAGCTCGTCACCGGCAAAGAGGGCATGGGCTACGGTGATTTTAAATTGCTGGCGCTGTTTGGTGCGTGGTTTGGCTGGAAGCTGATTCCGCTGATTATTATTCTGTCTTCTTTTGTGGGGGCGATAGTGGGCATTACGCTGATTGTCAGTCTGGGGCGGGATAAAAACATTCCCATCCCCTTTGGCCCGTATCTGGCGGCGGCCGGTTTAATTGCCATGTTGTGGGGCGATTCCCTTATGCAGGTTTATCTGCGCAACATGGCAATGTAAGTGCGCTGATTTTCTGGTTCGCAAAACTCAGCTGCTTTTTTCGTCTGTACCATTTTTTGATTCAGCGCGCTCGGCATAGTGGCGCTGTTGCTTTGCGTAATCGCGCAAACGTTTGCTCACCAGAAAATTCACACTGCCCTCGGGATAAATCCCTGTTGACTGCAATAAACCAGCCTCGGTGCCTGTCAGCAATTCGATGCCTTCATCAATTGTTTTGACAGCGTAAATAGCAAACTGTTTTTTGCTCACGGCATCACGCACACGTTTATCCAGCATCAAGTGTTTTACATTCGAGTGAGGAATAATCACGCCTTGTGTGCCGGTCAAACCACGCGCCAGACAAATGTCAAAAAAGCCTTCAATTTTTTCATTAACCCCACCGATAGCCTGCACATTGCCGAACTGATCAACCGAACCTGTGACCGCCAGATCTTGACGAATAGCCAGTCCCGAGAGTGCAGATAACAATGCATACAATTCTGTTGACGATGCGCTGTCACCATCGACCATGCCGTAGGATTGTTCAAACACCAGACTGGCCGACAGCGAAAGTGGCATCTCTTCGGTAAAACGTGAGGCTAAAAAACTGGTAAGAATCAGTACGCCTTTGGAATGTAATGCCCCACCAAGCTCGACTTTACGTTCAATGTCCAGCACGCCGCCCGAACCCATGCGCACTCGCGCCGTAATACGACTGGGTTTGCCAAAGGCAAAATCACCCATATCGAGCACAGCCAAACCGTTAATCTGACCCACCTGACGTCCCTGCGTATCAATGCGCAAGGTATCGTTGTGAATCTGTTCGTAGTAACGTTCGCGAATACGGTCCAGGCGATAGGTTTGCAAGGCAATGGCTTTTTCTACACATTCGGCATCAATAACAGTTTGACCATTTTGCTTGGCGTGATAATCGGCTTCGATCAATAAATCGCGCAGCCAATCGCTATTGAGGGATATTTTTGCGGGGTCTGCAATTTTGCGCGCGCTTTGTTCAATAACACGCGCCACACCATCGGGCACCAGGGGCGTTAGTTTTTCTTTCAGGACAATGTCGGCCATTACATTGGCAAACTTGAGACTATTCTCGTCTGTGCGTTGAATACGATCGTCAAAATCGGCCCCGACTCGAAACAGCTCTCTGAATTCCTGATCGTAGGTGGACAACAAATAATACAGACGATGATCGCCGACCAGTACTACTTTGACGTGAAGTGGCAGGGCTTCAGGTTCCAGCGGTGGTACCGAGGCAAAACCGTAGTTGCTTTCGAGCGTGTCAATTTTTATTTGTTTGGATTTAAGTGCGCGTTTTAAAGCCTCCCACGCAAAGGGTTTTGTCAGCACTTTTTCCGCATCAATAATAAGATAACCGCCTGATGCGCGCTGCAAGGCACCGGGCTCGATCAGGGTGACATCGGTGGTGAGGGTTCCCAGTTTTGCTTTGTACTCAATGTGCCCGACCAGATTGGTAAAAGATGGATTATCGCAGTAAATCACCGGCGCGCCGGTGCCTGGTTTTTGTGCGATAAAATAATTCACCTTGTACCGGGAAAAACTCGGGGCTGAAATCAAGGGGTTATTGGCCACTTCTTCTTCAGGAATAAGAAAATCACGTACATTGTCAACCACGTCGGCTTGAAAGGTATCCACGTAATTTTGCACGTTTTCGTTTTGCAAATACAAAGTACGAACTTCCTCAACCAGTTTTTCAACCAGATTCAAGGTAACTTCCTGATCAAGGGCTTTAATTTTTTGCACCAGCTCCCTTTGCCAAAGAGGAAATTGACGCACACTGGTATTCAGTTTTTCCTGTTGCTCAATAATTTTTTCTTCGATCTGTTTTTTTTCTTCGTCGGACAATTCCTTGAACTCTGCGCTGCTAATAGTTTTACCCTGTTTAAGTGGAACAAAGGTAAATCCGCTGGGGGTTGCGAGCAGTTCAATGTCGTGGGCACGTGCTTCATCCTTGACGCTGTTGATCACGTTGGCCTGACGCTCCTGAATCTCCTGTTCAAGCAGCTGCCGACGCCCTTGATATTCACTGCTCTCAAAAGCGGTAGGAATTGTATGACGCAGATCATCTACCAGTTGTTTCAACCTGCAGCAAAACTTCTCCCCTTCACCGCTGGGAAAGGAAATTGCTTTGGGTTTATTGGGGCGGGCGAAATCATTAACGTAACACCAGTCCGGCGGGACTTGCGCATCTTTTGCTTTGGTTTGTAATAAATCATTGACCCATGCTTCTCGACCGGAACTGGGTATACCCATCGCGTAAATGTTATAACCATCGGCATTCACATTAAGCGCAAAGTTAAACGCTTCAATGGCCCGCTCCTGTCCCAGCGACAAATTGCCATCGTCAAGATCAGAGGTATCGGCAAAATGAAACTGCGTGGGATCACATGGCGAATACAAGTGTTCGTGCGTCAAGGGGGTTTTAAGGTCGACTCTGTCATGTTTATCCGTCAATTATCTTGTTTTTCAGGTACGTTCAATTTCGGTTTGTTCGCCCGTAATCGAATCCAGTTTAGACTTTCCAGGACTTTCTTCTGCTGAACAAGGCGTTGTTCAAAGTGGTATTTGCCGGGGAAATCCATCAAAAAAATACCTAAAAGTATAGTCAAAAGTCCTTGTCCGGGAATCACCAACATCACCACACCGCACAGTATCAGCGCAATACCCGCCATGTTTTTGAGTGTGTTCATCATAAAATGTCGGACAGGGTGTTTTAATTTCATTCCTGTCGCTGAACGCTGAGCGCTAAGGAAGTAATTTTCTGGCAATTTAATAATCAGGATGGGAACCAATAGAAGACTACCCACAAACGTCATGATTGAAATAATTCCGACATACCACAAAGTGCTTTCACTGACGTTTATCCACTCTAAAGCAACCTTGGCCAGACTTGCAAAATCAACAGCGCCCATTACGATCATTGCGATGGCTTCGCTTGAACCAAAAGACTCTGTATTTCGTGCTCATCCAAGGTTTCATGATCCAGCAAATGTTCAACTAAAATATCAAGTCCATTTTTATTATTGTTGAGCAACTGCATCACCTGTTGTTCAGTATTGAGTAACAGATTTTTAAGTTCATCATCTATCACTTCCTGCGTATGCTCACTGATCTCACTCAGCTCCCCCAGTGTTTGTCCCAAATAGGGGTTATAACCCGCATTGTCTATGATAACAGGCCCAATACGTTCACTCATGCCCCATTGGGTAATCATCTGTCGCGCCATCTGGGTGGCACGGCGCAGATCATCGGCTGCGCCCGAACTAGTCTCATGGAATTCTATCTTTTCTGCGCAACGCCCTCCCATTAATACCTTAAGCTGGGTTTGCAGGTACGCTTCGGTGAAATTATGACGCTCTTCGGCAGGCTCTTGTTCGGTCACTCCCAAGGAACGACCTCGCGGAATAATAGACACTTTTTTAGGTTTATCTGCGCCGGGTATCAACAAGGCCACCAAGGTATGCCCCGCTTCATGATAGGCCACCCGTTTTTTTTCATTCGGATTCAATAATTCCCCATACGCAATTCCCAACACAATGCGATCGCGAGCCACTTCAAAATCCTGCGCATCAATGTTTTTCTTATTATTACGGGCAGCATTCAGCGCCGCTTCATTGACCAGATTGGCGATTTCAGCCCCTGAAAATCCGACAGTTCGACGCGAAAGTTCTTCAATATTCACATCAGCTGCAAGCGGATGATTTTTGATGTGTACTTTAAAAATTTCCAGTCGTGCTTTTTGATGAGGTAATTCTAATGTCACTTTGCGATCAAAACGACCGGGACGTAATAATGCCGGGTCCAGAATATCGGGACGGTTGGTAGCAGCCAACACCACCACTGTTTCAAGACTGCTAAACCCATCCATTTCAGCCAGAATCTGATTCAGCGTCTGATCACGCTCATCGTTGGCGATGGCAATTCCCGAACTACGCGCGCGCCCAATCGAATCAATCTCATCAATAAATATCAAGGACGGTGTTTGGGCGCGGGCCTTATTAAACAAATCTCGCACCCGAGAAGCACCTACACCAACAAACATTTCCACAAACTCCGAACCGCTTACATGAAAGAAAGGAACGCCCGCCTCCCCTGCCGTTGCTTTAGCCAATAAGGTTTTTCCCGTGCCGGGCGGCCCCATCAGTAGAACACCACGAGGAATTTTGGCGCCCATTTTTAAATACCGTTCGGGACTGTTCAAATAGTCGATAATTTCCTTCAACTCACTTTTAGCCTGTTCCAACCCTGCCACATCATCGAATGTCACCTTTACCCGACTCCGTACATACCGCTCGGACTTGACCTGGCCAAAGCCACCCATATTTCCTTGAACCAAACGTCGGCTATAAAAAAACAACCCAAAGATCAATATCCAGGGAATAACAGCCGTTAGCAACTGCATCAACGAGGAGTCCTCGTCCGATGCGCTATTTACTTCTACACCATGCTCTTCTAAGTCACGTAATAGATCGACATCATCAATCGCAAGCAAATGCGTGCTAAATTTGATAACGTTATTTTTCTTAGCCTCTAAAGATACGCCTACTCGAAACTCACCCGTAACATTGGTACCTTGCATCGTAACCGCCCGAACATTACCCTCACCGACTTGCTGTTTAAAAAGGGAATAGGGAACGGCCGTAATATCTTGATTTTTTTCTGCCGTCCACAAATATACCAACAAGCTACTGAGCACTAGCCATACCACATAATGCAGCGGATTCGAGGGTAATGGCGTTGGACTCCGAGGCTTAGAAGATCCCGATCCAACCTTGGGTTCTTTGGCGTTAGATCCTGATTCTGCGCCCGAATCACTCATGTGACATTTCCATCCTGATCATAAGCAGTCATTGATCCATTTAATCATTGAACAGGAGATTGGCCAATAAGGATTTGAAAGACGATCATTGGTGGGCAAGTAGAAATCAGGGCATGTCTGCATGATGAATCTGATTGATTCGAACAGTAATCGAAAGCATTGTCATCATCAAAAAAAGCAAACGAGAGGAGGTCGAGCAAAGACAAAAAAATGGCCCTTGGTCTGCACGTATTCACAGTTCCAAGAGCCACTTCATGTTTTATTTAATTTTAAGCCTTATAAAAAATAGGCAGCGTGACTATTTTAATCCACCTCTTTATGTTGATGTTTCCATCGATAGAGGAAAATTCCGAAAAAGACCAATGTCAGAACAAGAATCAATACAATTGAAACCACATATTTGGCGTAATGAACGACACCCACTGAAAATGGAAAAACGGATACAAACTCACGTCCGGTTTCAGGATTAACTGCGGTAACAAGGCCTATATATTTTCCTTCTTGTTTAAAATCGAGCGTGTTCGTCATAGTACCACGCGGAAATCTTTGCGGTTCTTGGTAGTACATCGTATTCGCTATGATGTCTTCCTTCGTACCCAGATCTGCTAAGGTGGCTTTAACACCGATCGCCTTAACGTCTCGTATAATTCTGAAATCAACATTCATTCCACGAAGTTCATCGTGAATAAAATCGATTACAAAAATAGCTTTACCTACTACAGGAATGTCTTCACAAAACTCCTGGGTCGCCCTGGACTCTGGCTGATACCCCGTAAAATGTGCTTCATACGTACCAACACGGAGCATACACATATCATCCTCCATGGAAACACCTCCATGTCCCCATGCAATCTGCCCCAACAGAATCATGCCAACAAACAGGACGCTCCTTGTGAGAATATATTTGGTTGTTATTTTTCTTCTCATATGCAAAGTATCTCTATTGTGAATTTTACTGCTCTAATATTAAAAAAGCAGGGTATTTATTACAACACCCTGCCTTCGAGTTTAATCAAATTAAATGATGATATGAACCAAAATTAACTTATTTCACATCCACAAAATCTGGAAGCATGACTGCTCCGATTTCATGATAATAACGATTGCCCTGGTCATCATAGAAGAACAACATGCCACCAAAACGGCTATCTGGATCATAGATCAAACTGGTTAAACGATATTTTTCCCACAAGGCATCATTGGCTGAAACCTGGAAGGTTTTCGTTTCGCCTGGCTGAACTGCGGGAGCGTCAACGATTAAACCATCAGGAGACACAGGATCAGTCTCATCAGTTGGCTTAACCCCTGGCAACACTTTGGCATTAACAAATCGAATTCCTGCCGTTGCAAATTCACCAACTTGTAAAGGCGAAGTACCTTTATTAGTGACGGTAACATCAAAATTAAACGCTCTTCCTGGAATATGGTAAACCGCATTTGAAACACTCACATCAAGAACGTCAGCCTGAGGCGCAATTTCATTTGTTACTACCTTTCCTGTTTGCAATGGCGTGGTATTAGGAAAACGTGCCTGCGCCCAGAAATACCCTCCGGCAATAGCCACAAGCGTGAAGCCAAAAAACAAGGCCGAGACAATCATATCGCGCATACTGATAAGCTTGCCGCCATTTTCTTCACCATGCTCCGCAAGATAAGCATAACGGGTCAAAATGACTGGATCCTTACGAACAAACCAATAGGCCAACCATGCAAAACCGACAATGAACCAGAAAGTATTCATCCAGATAATTTCTTTCATACCGTAGGTTTCAAGATCAATAGTGTCGCCCATCAAGGTTGTCACTTCATTTTTGAAATCGGCAGGACGTTTTCCTTCTACTTCAACCCAGATACCAGAGGCAATAATGGGGCCGGCATCCTTGACGCTCACCACAGGATGAACATGATATCTACCGCCCTGACGTGCTTTCATTACTACTTTAAAGTGATACTCCTGTCCTCGATAAAAACGTGTTGAACGCACCATTGGCGTACCATTCACTTCTGAATGCATTCGTAAAAATGCAGGGCCTGGCACGCCTATATTCATAAATGATGCAACTTCAGACGAAGCCAAATGCTCGGGCCAAAAGCTTGATGGCATAAATTTGCCCGTCACTGTAACCAGTTCACCAATTTTTGCCTTTCTGGGCTGAACATCAACATCCCACCAGTACATAGTGCGCATGCGTATACCTGCCTGCTGAGCACGCTCTCCATGCGCCAATACCACATCGCTGTAAAATTGCAGCATGATCAAGCTGATCACGATAAATGGCATCTGCCAGATTTTATTTTTTATACTTTTTATATTCATGATTTCACCACTTAAAAAAATGAGTTAGCTCCAAACCGCAGCTCCATCGTAACGAGTGAAGACCGGATTTGGATTTTTTCCAAATTAAACCAACTTAGTGGCCCAACGACTGACTGCCAATTTCGAACCAACCCAAACCCAAAGATAAAAGTTCAGAATAGTCAAAAACCCAGCAAAAAATGCGGTAAGCGGAGTAACAGCTTCGCCAAAAGTACGCAATGTGGAGTGCTCAATAATGCGCACATACTCAGGCATTGCGGTACGAATATACTGGAAACCCATTAGATCGGCCGCGGTTACCAGATAACCATCCCATACAAGTGGTGTATGAAACGCGGCTGCCGCTGGCCAGTTAAGAGGATAAATAACAAGTCCAAAAAGAAATGCGCCTATAAAACCGGCCAAATAGTAACTTCGCGTCAAAAGAAGTGTCGCGTCTAAAAGAATCCCCATACCGATAAAGTTTGAAGGTGATACAAAATTCATTGGAAAGTCAGCGAACAAATGGAAATTTGCATAACGGCTGACCCATGCAGCGATCATATACCCAACAATAATCGAGGTTCCTGCGATAGGAAGACGGAAATATTTCCAGAAGAAATAGGTAAATACCGCTGGAGGAAGAATCAAGGACACTGGCGTAACCAAAGGCCACCAACGTCTATCACGCCAATCTTGCCAATAATCCCAGTCCCCTACCGTTAGAGCAATCAGAAACACCACAATACCGCCCAGCAAAATGGTAGCAATGGGCACCAGCATCAAATCAAATGCGCGATAAATTCTTCTTTGCTGTTCAGGCGTTGTTATTGCAGAGTCATTGTGAATTGCTCCACGCTGCGTCTGATCGTTATCATCCTTTACGGAATCGGTATAGCCCATACTAGCCTCCCCATTTTTATATTGTTTTGTTTTAATTAGTTTATTTTAAATAACGTGTTTCTTGAAAAATATCACCCGATAAAATCTCATTTACACCACTGCGCTGACAGCTTTACTGCCGGGTACGAAAAGGCACATTAAAGATTGAATCCGGCCCCTAACTTGAACCGCAAACTTTACCATTATTTATGAAATGTAAACACATTTAATCAAAGAAATTATGGGACTCTCTGGCTTTTATATGCGGATACAATCAGTCTCAATAAAAACCGGTTCATGAATCGCTAGCCATTATTTAATATTTATTTGTTTTTAGCCATGATCCAGATCAACAACATTCATTCGCACACGCGTTTCTGTGCAAGAAGTTACCTTCGTTGCATGCAGCTGTGTTATTTTTTAAATCAGAAAATTCAATTATTACAAAAAAATCCCTGCAATATGCAGGGATTTTTTTCAGGCAAAGCGCAGTTTTATCAAAAAATGAACATTAAACACTTTTTTAATTTATATATTGCGCAGAAGCTCTATTTTTTGCTGTTACTTTAGTTAGAGTGGCAACTCGCTGGATACATTGAATAATAAAACCAGCAATTCCGAACAAGCCCCAGCCCAAGACCACAAAACCATAGTGCACAGGCGCTGCAAACAGCTCTTCGGCGTAGAAGAAGGTATGACCCCATTCGTTATAACCAAGGTTAGGCATAATCAACAAAGGAGCTGACGCAGCAATTGCCAAAGGCACAGAGACGCGATTGACAAAATAAGGCAAGCGCGTGTGCACCCAGACAAAAGCAATCACAATTCCCGAGGCCAGCAGTGGAATAATGCCGTAGAACAAGGCGATATGTGTTGGTGTAAAATCGGTATCACGAATGGTCACTTGATGCCAGGCCGCATCTGCTTCGGTGAAAATCGTTAACGCAGTAACCACAAAAAGACTGGCAACAGCAAGAATCGCAAAAAGGAACATATAATGACCCAATTCCTGCTCGGCACTGCAGTTGGTCTGGACATTTTTATCACGACTAAACCACAGCCATAAAACACCTGCCGCACCCAACACTGGAATAACCGTCATTTGGATATAAAACAAACTCATCCAATAGGTTTGAAATTCTGGTTCAAAATAATCCAGGCCCACTGTGAATGAGTTGGCCTCTTGATACATACGGTAAGCATACAGCGCAATACCAATAACGATGGTTGCCACAATAGCAAAAGGCCATGGCGCTGTAGGCGCACCATCCTTTGACAAGGGGTAAAGCAGCTTTTCAAGCAGGGTTTTTTCAGTTTTCTGAGATTGGGGTTTATTGATAACAACAGCCATTAGCTATCTCCATTATTTTTTATTGTAATAATTTCTTATTTAGTTTTTTTATAATGCAACCAAGCACCACTTTCATAAGTCAACCATCATTAATAAAAATAGTCGCTTATAATACTTAGTCATGTGTCAACTATAAACAATATTGGTGTTACAACCAAGTTCGCCGTAACAACCATTCACTCATTTCCTCATTTAAACGGTAGTCATTCGTAGTAATCTGCGCATTTCATAGTTTTGACGTATTATGACAAAAATTAGCAAATTCATTAGATTAGAATACAATTCTGTTTTCAATCCCGATACAAGGCCGCTTTACAATTCTATGACGAAATTTCTAAACGGCCTTGTTTAAGCACCCACATGAGCGAGTATTTTGCGCCACAATATGAGTCATAACTGTCGCTTAAACAACTCTCCCTTGCTTACGTAAAATCAAACTGTCCGTTTTTCACAGCCACATTTACGGTGTTTCCAGGCGGATATTTCCCTCTGATAAGCGCTTCTGCCAAAGGATTTTCAATCCAGTGCTGAATCGCTCTTTTTAGTGGTCTGGCACCATAGACAGGGTCGTAACCCACTTCAGCCAGTTTATCCATGGCCTCGTCAGTAACCACCATAGTCAAATCATGTTCAGCCAAACGCGAAGCCAGAATATCCAGTTGTCTTTTGGCGATACCGCGAATTTGTTCGCGTCCCAAAGGATGAAATACAACCGTATCATCAATGCGATTAATGAACTCGGGACGGAAATATTGCCCTACCACCGCCATGACCGCACTTTTCATTTCGGCATACTGTGATTCGTCGCTCATGCTTTGAATCACATCAGAACCAAGATTAGAGGTCATCACGATGACTGTGTTTTTAAAATCTATCGTGCGCCCCTGCCCATCGGTCAAACGTCCGTCATCCAGCACCTGCAACAGAACATTGAATACATCAGGATGCGCTTTTTCTACCTCATCCAGCAGAATGACGGAATAAGGCCTGCGTCGCACGGCTTCGGTCAAATAGCCCCCCTCTTCATAACCGACATAGCCAGGCGGCGCGCCTATCAGACGTGATACGGAATGTTTTTCCATAAATTCGGACATATCAATCCGTATCATGGCTTCCTCGGTGTCGAAGAGAAAATCCGCCAGCGCCTTGCACAGTTCGGTCTTGCCTACACCTGTTGGCCCCAAAAACAAAAAGGAACCATTAGGCCGATTCGGATCAGCCAAACCAGCGCGGCTGCGACGAATGGCATTGGATACCGCAATCACGGCCTCATCCTGCCCGACCATGCGCTTATGCAACTCAGCCTCCATACGCAGTAACTTTTCTTTTTCTCCACCCATCATTTTGGCAACAGGAATACCTGTCCATTTGGAAACAACTTCCGCAATTTCATCTTCCGTCACTTTGTTACGCAACAAACGTTTTTCCTGCGTTTCAGGCTGCGCTGGTTTTGCTAATTGTTTTTCCAGCTCCGGAATGCGGCCATACTGCAATTCTGACATTTTGCTCAAATCGCCCGCACGACGTGCAACTTCCATATCCAGTCGGCATTTTTCAAGCTCCGCCTTGATATTTTGCGCACCATGCAACGAGGCTTTTTCTGCGGTCCAGATTTCATCCAGATCAGCGTATTCACGCTCAAGTTTTTGTATTTCGCTGTTAATGTTCACCAAGCGCAACTTTGAGGCTTCGTCTTCTTCTTTTTTTAGCGCCTCCCGTTCAATTTTTAACTGGATGGTTTTTCTTTCCAGTTTTTCCATGTCCTCGGGTTTAGAATCTTTTTCCATCCGGATCAAGCTCGCCGCCTCATCAATCAAATCAATCGCCTTGTCGGGCAGTTGCCGATCGGTAATATAGCGTTGTGACAATTTTGCTGCGGCGACAATGGCCGGGTCAGTGATGTCTACCGCATGATGAAGTTCATAACGTTCTTTTAAACCCCGCAATATGGCAATGGTATCTTCCACTGTGGGTTCTTCGACCAGAATTTTCTGGAAGCGACGCTCAAGGGCTGCATCTTTTTCAATATACTGACGGTATTCATCCAGCGTGGTCGCGCCCACACAATGCAACTCGCCCCGCGCTAACGCTGGCTTTAACATATTACCAGCGTCCATGGCCCCGTCTGATTTTCCTGCACCAACCATGGTATGTAATTCATCAATAAATAGAATGACCTTGCCTTCGAGTTTTGCCAGCTCAGACAAGACCGCTTTGAGTCGCTCCTCAAACTCGCCTCTGAATTTTGCCCCGGCAACCAGTGAGCCCATATCCAGCGAAAGCACCATTTTATCTTTTAAACCGTCCGGCACATCGCCATTGATGATGCGCTGAGCCAAACCTTCAGCAATAGCCGTTTTACCCACCCCCGGTTCGCCAATTAAAACCGGGTTGTTTTTAGTGCGACGCTGTAATACCTGAATGGTGCGGCGAATTTCGACATCACGACCAATCACCGGATCAAGCTTCCCTTGTCGGGCTCGCTCAGTCAGATCAATAGTGTATTTGCTCAAGGCCTGACGACTTTCTTCCCCGGACTGTTCACGCACGCTTTCACCCCCACGAATTTTATCAATAAACGCTTTTGCATTTTTCTCGGTGATTTTATGTTCAGAGAGGATTCGACCTAACTCGCCCTGATCTTCAATTGCCGCCAACAAAAATACTTCGCTGGAAATAAATTGGTCATTGAATTGCTGGGCTTTTTTATCTGCGATATTAAACAAGCGCGTGCATTGATTGGATAAATGAATATCCCCTTGCCCGCCTTGCACCTGAGGCATACGCTGCAAGGTCGATTCAAGCTGGGCCTTCAGTTTACTCACCGACACGCCCATGTCTTTGAGAATACTTTCAACCACACCGCCTTTTTGATTTAACAAGGCGAGCATAATGTGAATTGGCTCAATAAAAGAATGATCTTTACCCGCCGCGATGGATTGCGCATCGGAAAGCGCTGTCTGCAAAGCACTGGTCAAACGATCAAAACGCATAAAATACACCCTATAAGTTATATGGATGTTCCTTTAATCGGGTCAGTGTTGTTTTTTTCAAGGCTAACAGACACAAACAGCGTCAGAATAGATTTATTCTTGGGCGTAAATAATCAAAGAGGGGAAGGTTCGAGCCAGATACAGGATGCCATGCGGCCACACACAGGCTCTCTGCGATAGGAAAAGAAACGGGGTTTATCGGCATACGTGCAATACCCACCGCCATAAACCGCGTCCACACCCTGTTGTTTTAGAATGTATCGAGCAACAGCATAGATATCCATGTACCAACACAGCCGTGAGGAATTTGTTTGCACAGGTACAAAAAAATCCTGATACGGCAATGAAGGATAATGGTCGACATAATATTGCCTGACATCATCACCCACTTCAAAATGCTCCGGGCCAATGGCAGGCCCCAACCAGACACGCAAGTGTTCAGGTGCAGAAGAAAAACACGCCAGCGTTTTTTCCAGAATACCGGCACCCAGTCCTTTCCAGCCCGCATGCGCAACAGCGACCTGCGTTGCTTCTTTATTGCAAAAAAATACGGGCAAACAGTCGGCGGTGAGCACGGTACACACGAGATTGTCTTCCTCGGTATAAACACCATCAGCCTGCTGAACAACTCCCTTATCAGACGCCACCACCACATCTGTGCTGTGCGTCTGATTCAGCCACTGAAATGTTTTGTTGTGACCAATAACATCACGCAGTCGCTGGCGATTACAGACCACATCGTCGACCCTGTCACCAACATGGGTTGCCAAATTAAAACTATCCCAAGGGGGCTGACTGACACCCCCTGAACGCGTGGTCACCAAGGCTTGCACTCGCGCAGGTACCGGCCAATCGGGACGGATCACGGTAAAGATTTCACAAGGTGGCGTCGACACGCAATACCTCTAACATCACTTGCATATCGTCAGGTAAATCTGATTCCCACTCCAGCCACTCGCCACTGGCCGGATGCTCCAGACCGAGTTTGCCTGCATGTAAAGCCTGCCGTTTGAAGTTTCTTATGGCTGCGAGTAATTCAGGTGTCGCGCCTTTGGGATGGCGCAAACGTCCGCCGTAGGCATCATCACCAAGCAAAGGGTATTGAATGGAAGCCATATGGACACGAATCTGGTGCGTGCGTCCGGTTTCCAGATTAACGCGAATATGGGTATGTCCACGAAAACGCGTCACCACACGGTAATGGGTGATTGCTTCTTTACCCCCAGGAACCACCGCCATTTTAGTACGCTGTGTTGGATGACGATCGATGGGCGCCGTTACAGTGCCACCACCGGTCATCACCCCCACGGCAATGGCTTCGTATTGGCGTTTGACCGTACGTGCCGACAACTGATCGACCAAACTGTGGTGTGCGCCAAGGGTTTTAGCCACTACCAACAAACCTGAGGTGTCTTTATCGAGGCGATGCACAATGCCCGCCCTGGGCAAGAGCGCCAAATCCGGCGCATGATGCAAAAGTGCATTGAGTAGCGTACCATCGGGATTGCCCGTTCCCGGATGCACGACCAAACCGGGGGCTTTATTCAGCACGAGGATTTCTTCATCTTCGTAGCGGATATCAAGCGCAATAGCTTCCGCCGTCCAAAGCTCTTCGGGTTTTAATAAAGCATCCAGACGCAGAACTTCCCCTCCCTTGACCTTACTTTTAGTCTTCCAGACTTCACCATCAACAGTCAGTTCACCTGATTTGATCCACTCCTGTAATCGCGATCGCGAATATTCGGAAAACAGTTCGGCTACAGCGCAGTCCAGCCGCATACCCAACATGCCATCAAGAACTGTGGCTTCTTTGGTGATGTGTTCATTCATTAATTCAAACTCGTTACAAGGTCTGAGTCATTCGACTGCAAACAAAAAAGTACTTTAAAAAATGTACTCGCATATCGTCCGGTTAACACCCTGGACACTCGCAATAAACCTACCTGCGTCCAGCGTAATATTCTATACTAAGCCGCTGCTCGACAACGATAAGGAAAAAAACTTTCATGTCACCACTGACTAGAACGCTCGTTATGATGCTCGGAATAATCAGCCTGGTGGGCTGTGCCAGCAAAGATCCAAATGAAAAACTTGCCAAAATTCATAAAGATTCCGAGCAAGGTTATTATTACCGAGCACAAAAAGCGCTTCGCAGTGGCCAAATGACTGCCGCCGTAGAAAAACTGGATGCACTTGAAACACGTTATCCTTTTGGTCGTTATGCCGAACAAGTGCAATTAGAGCTTATCTATGCACATTTTCGTAACCAGGACTTTGCTCAGGCCATAGCCGCCGCAGACCGTTTTCTCCGCCTTCACCCCAACCACCCCCAATCCGATTATGCCTTGTACGTAAAAGCGCTTGCTACATTCAACCTTGATCGCAGTGTACTTGAACCGGTTCTGCCAACCGACCTATCGCAGCGAGATATGGGCGCCGCACGTGATTCGTTTCGTTATTTTAATCAACTCACCAGCCAATACCCCAACAGCCCGTATTACGCCGACGCCCGGGCGCGTATGGTATTTCTTCGATCCTTGTTAGCCGAGTACGAAGTGCATGTGGCCCGTTTTTACATTGAGCGTGGCGCCTATGTGGCGGCGGCCAATCGTGGCAATTTTATCGTACAGAGTTTTCAGAATACCCAATCGGTGGCTGATGGACTCGATGTGATGGTGCAGGCTTACAGCGCATTAGGGCTTAGTGATCTGGCCGCCGATGCCCGCAAAGTGCTGGAATATAACTACCCCGATTACGGTAAAAAAGAGTCGTTTCTGGGCCTTAATAAGTCAAAGTCCGTATCTCAACAGAACACTAAAAAAGAAAAAACCTGGCTTAACACCCTGAGTTTTGGTTTGCTGGGCTAAGACTTCTTCATATCAACACCGTCAAGCGCTACTGACCCGCAGGCCAACGGCAGGTAATCGGGTAGCGCCTGTCCTTGCCAAAACCACGCCGTGTAATCCGCACGCCTACCGGTGCCTGATCGCGTTTGTACTGATTCAAATCCACCAAACGTAAAATACGGTACACCACTTCACGCTCAAAACCTGCGCTGACAATATCTTCAGCGCAATAATCCTGTTCAACATAGAGTTCGAGAATACGATCCAGCACGGCATAGGGTGGCAGGCTGTCCTCGTCGACCTGCCCCGGGGCCAGTTCCGCTGAAGGCGGGCGATCAATCACACGTTGGGGAATAATCGGCCCATCCGGCAAGTTATTACGGTAGGTAGCCAAGCGAAAAACCAGCGTTTTATAGACATCCTTTAATACGTTATAACCACCGACCATATCGCCATACAGCGTGGCATAGCCCACGGCCATTTCGCTCTTGTTACCCGTGGTCAGCACCATGGATCCGTATTTATTGGACAAGGCCATTAACAAGGTGCCACGGCATCGGGCCTGAAGATTTTCCTCGGTTTTATCGACAGCACGGTCGGCAAAAACTGGCGCAAGTGTCGACTTATAAGCGTCATAAACAGCTTCAATGGGCAAGCACAGATAACGCACGCCCAGACGCTGCGCTTGCGCTTCGGCATCTTCAATGCTCATGGCTGCGGTATAACGAAAGGGCATCATCACGGCCTGAACACGTTCCGCACCCAGCGCATCAACAGCAACGGCCAATGACAGCGCCGAATCAATACCACCCGACAAGCCCAGCACCACACCGGGAAAACCGTTCTTGTTAACGTAGTCACGCAAGCCCAGCACCATGGCATTGTAGGCACTGGCTTCAACATTCAATACGGGCGCACTGAGCGGCAGGCTCGGCGCAGCTAACGTTACAGATGAACCATCCCAATTAAACTGTACGCTATAAACCCCTTCGACAAAGGCCGGCGCAGAAAAACGAATGGCGCCGTGTTGATCAATAACCAGTGAGTTGCCATCAAACACCAGTTCATCCTGCCCCCCTACCATATTGGTGTAGACAATGGGCACCTGTGATTCCGCAACGCGGACTTTTAAGGCCTGCTCACGTTCCTGCCGTTTATTAATATGGAAAGGTGAGGCATTGATGTTGATGATTAAACGCGCGCCAGCGGCTACAGCCTTGCGCGCGGGCCCGGCAAACCAGATGTCTTCACACACGGTCAAACCCACCGGCACCCCTTTGATGTGCACCACCTGCGCCTCGTCACCCGGCGTAAAATAGCGCACTTCATCAAAGACTTGATAATTAGGCAGATGCTGTTTTTTATATATAGTCTCAATGCGACCGGCGTGAATCAGTACGGCACAGTTATAGAGTTTGCCCTCAATAAAATAAGGACATCCCAGCACCACATCCACGTCAAGAATGGCATCGGCAATACTGTTGAGCGCCCGATCTATACGCTTTTGCAAACTGGGGCGCAGGAGAAGATCTTCAGGCGGGTAGCCAGTGAGGGTCAATTCGGGAAAAACAACCACGTCCACAGCCCCTTGCTGCTGCGCCTGATGCACAGTTTCAATGATACGTTGCGCATTGCCATCAATATCACCCACAAGAAAATTCAACTGTGCAATGACAAGGGTAAGCGCAGACTGCATAAAGACTCTCCGGCCAGTTTATTCAGGGGGAAAATAAGGTTGGCGGCGATTATCCAGTAAAAACGCCGTGAAATCGAGAAACCCTCGCGACAGAGCCTGGGCCTGGCATGTTACCCTTTCTCGTCGTCCAGACCGGGATGATCTACACTGGCTAAAAGTCCTTGTTCTCGTAAATTCAATTAGTCTTCATACAAGAGAGATAAGCCCGCGCATGCCATCCAAACATCTGCCTGATTAAATGAACGAATCCTTCCTGCCACCAGACCCGCTCAGCGATAATGACTCCCGCATCCGCTCGCTTCTGGTGTATAGCTATTATCGCCTGTTTATTGCCTTGAGCCTGCTCGGTGCCTTTATGGGCCGTGGTACCCTGCATGATTTTTCCGTACATCAAGTAAATTTGTATTTTTACAGCCTGGCCATTTATTTGCTGTGCTGCTTCGTCAGCGTACTGATCGTTCATTTTCGACCACGGGTCAATCTGAGTCGGCACGCCTTCATTCAGGCCTGTACTGATATTATTATCCTCACCTTGTTGATGCACTCCAGCGGCGGACCGGACAGCAATTTGCCTGTGCTGATGGTGGTCACCGTGGCCGCCAGTAATATTCTGGTTCTGGGACGCCCGGCACTGTTCATTGCCGCTTTTGCTGCACTGTGTGTGCTTTTTGAACAGTTTTATTACTCCATTAACAGCACATCCATGAAAGGTCTGGAATTTTTTCAGACGGGAATATTGGGAATCACGTTTTTTGCCACGGCCCTTATTACCCAGCAACTGGCCAAGCGTTTGCGTGAAAGCGAACATTTGGCCAAACAGCGGGGTTCAGATCTCGTTGAGCTGGAACAACTGAACCATCTGATTATTCAACGCATGCGCACGGGCATTATCGTGATGAATGAGCGCGCTCACATCCACCTGATCAACGATGCCGCTCGACACTTACTCAATATTACGCCTGGTGACATCGGCAAATCGTTGCTCCCGCCCCGGCTCTCACAGGAATTGCAACACTGGCAACACAATCACGATTACCGCTGCCCTGTTTTTCGCACCACAGCCACCAGTCCCAATGTTCTGTGCAACTTTACCCATCTCAAAGCCGACGGCCAGTCACGCGTACTCATTTTTATCGAAGACCAAAGTCAACTGGTGCAACAGGCCCAGCAAATGAAATTGGCCTCGTTGGGCACCCTCACGGCCGGTATTGCCCATGAAATTCGTAATCCTCTGGGTGCCATCAGCCATGCCGCTCAACTATTGCAGGAATCATCGGCACTGAACCCGGGCGATGCCCGGCTGGCAGAAATCATCCAGCGCCATTCTCTGCGCATGAACAGTATTATCGAAAATGTTTTGCAACTGTCTCGACGTAAAGCCTCACAATTCGAACGGCTGGATTTAAACGTCTTTCTTCCGCACTTTATTACGGAATTCAAGCAGACCTACGAAACGCCCGTGCTCATTCATTTTAAACCCCATGCCCAGCCCTTGATGACCCATGTTGACCCCAACCAGCTCACACAAATTCTCACCAATTTGTGTCAAAACGGTTTACGTTACAGCCAGGAACACAGTGGATGCGCCGAAATTACGCTGATAAGCGGAAAACTGGCGCACAATGACCGGCCTTACATCGACGTTGTTGACCAAGGTCCCGGCATTTCCCCCGATGACGCCGACCATATTTTCGAACCTTTTTTTACCACCCGAGCAACGGGCACGGGGCTGGGCTTGTATCTGGCCAAAGAGCTCTGCGAAGCAAATGAAAGCAGCTTGAACTATATTCCACTAGACGGCCAAGGCAGTTGTTTCCGGATCACCTTCCCGCATCCCTTACGCATTTCTACCCGCCCGGCATCTTCTTCCACCACGACCCTTAGTGATTCTGTATGAGCGCAAATCTGGCTTTACTAGTTGATGATGAACCCGACATCCGTGAGCTGCTGGATATCACGCTGGGACGCATGAACATTCACTGTCATACCGCCGAAAATCTGGCCCAAGCCCGTGCCTTGTTACAAAAACACCCCTTTGATTTATGTTTGACCGACATGCGCCTGCCCGATGGCAATGGCCTTGATCTGGTTAAGCTGATTCAGGAACACTACAGCCATATTCCGGTGGCGGTGATCACCGCCCATGGCAGTGTTGATACCGCCATCAGCGCGCTTAAATCAGGCGCCTTTGACTTCATCAGCAAACCGGTTGATCTGCAACGTTTGCGTGATCTGGTCGAAACCGCCTTAAAACTGGAAACCACCGCGCCCAGCACACTCAACACAGACTACTCACCCATTCTGGGTCACTCCAATGCCATTCTTGAACTCAAAGCCCAGATTGAAAAACTCGCCCGCAGCCAGGCCCCGGTCTACATCTGGGGCGAATCCGGCAGCGGCAAAGAATTAGCCGCCAAACAGATTCATCAACGCGGGCCTCGCGCCGACTACCCCTTTATAGCCGTCAACTGCGGCGCCATTCCCACCGAATTGATGGAAAGCGAATTTTTCGGTCACAAAAAAGGCAGTTTCACCGGCGCCCATAGCGACAAAGAAGGTTTATTCCAGGCCGCACACAAAGGCACCCTGTTTTTAGATGAAGTCGCCGATTTGCCGCTGCACATGCAAGTGAAATTATTACGGGTGATCCAGGAAAAATCAGTCAAACCCATCGGCAGCCCCCACGAAATTGCCGTCGATGTGCGTATTTTAAGCGCCACACACAAAAACCTGCATGAAGAAGTTCAGGCCCATCGTTTTCGTCAGGACTTGTTCTACCGGATTAACGTTATCCAGCTCAACGTGCCCTCCCTGCGTCAACGCAAGGAAGACATCCCCCAACTGACGGCGGCTTTCCTGAAAAAACTGGCCCAGCAAAATGGCCTGCCGACACCCCAGATTGAACCCGCCGCACAAAAGGCCCTGAATCACTTTGACTACCCCGGCAATATTCGCGAACTGGAAAATATTCTCGAACGTGCACTGACCCTCAGCGAAGCCCACTGCATTAAAGAAGAACACCTGCAACTCACCGCCACTCACGTTGTCCCCGTGAACCTGCCACCGCAACACCCCGGTCACGACCCAAACCCCACGTCTGCGGCACCGGTAAGCCCAAACAAATCACTCGAAGATCATCTGATTTCCATAGAAAAACAAGCCATTCTCAAGGTGCTCGAAGAAACCCGCTGGAATCGCACCGCAGCCGCCAAAAAACTGGGCATGAGCTTTCGCTCACTGCGTTACCGTTTAAAAAAACTGGGACTGGATCAGGATGAATAAATTACAGATTGTGGGTCAATTCATCGACCTCCATTGGACGAATCATTGATTCGTTGGTCAGGTCACTTGGCGTATTAATATCGCCATGCTTGCCGCCGCCCTGACTCTTTTTCCCAGCAAGGTTTTTGATCGTCGTCCTAACAACACGCTTATCAGCAAGGCAAAAAGCGAAACGCCTACCCAAACCAACAAACCCAACCAGACCATCATATTTAAGCCAAACATTACACCGCCGCCTGCCAAATTAGTTTTTGTGCCACAGTCTCTTTGGACACGGCCGATTCATTCAACTAAGCCACTGCATTTTCTTGCATGACACAATTACGCAACGGTAGACGCGGCGCAAGAATAATAAAAAATAACGCCGGCATTAAGAGCCGATGACGAAAAAACAGACCCTGTACGGCGTAACATCGAATTGCTGGGCAAGTAAGTGTTTGTCACTTTTGGCGAGGTGTGTAAAAAATAGTACATGTGTATTGGTAAACAATACTCATGGCAGTTCGATGCCTGCCATGAGTCACTGCCTAACTATTTTCGGATTTCTATTTCTTATTTCAAGAGCGTGCGTTTAGCCCGGCTCACTGCACCCAACAAAAGCCCGATACCCAGTAAGGCAAATGTTGAGGGTTCGGACACTTTACTGACGCAGCTTGGGTCATTTGGATTAATGGCACAACGATCTGCACTATTAAAGCCTGCAATGGCATCTATTTCTGGGTCGGCATCTGCGGCTGATAATGAAATCTGACTGGTACGAATTCCATAGTACTGATAGGAATCACCAAACACATACTCACGGGTGTACGAGTTTAAGGCGCCATATTCAGCACTTCCACCACGATAAATAACTGTAGGCGCGGTGCCTGCGAAGGTGTAGGTTGGTTTTCCAGCCCCACCACCGTTGATGTCATAGCCTATGACATCCGAAAGTAGAACAAAGTTAT
>DAIRVL010000023.1:0-5115 GCA_036802845.1 Pseudomonadales bacterium
TTGCATGCCGGGGTCAAAGCGTACACTGTGGGCGGGGAAAAGTAATATAACGGTTGAGCCCAGCTGGAAACGCCCCATTTCATCGCCTTTATTGAGTTCTACTGTGCCCGGTTTATAGGTCGTATGCACCACGGTAGATTGCGGTGGAATCACCCCGCCCCAAACGGTCGCCATGTTCGCGACAATCATCGCACCCACCAAAATTAACGCTATCTTGCCTATTTCTGTATCGAAATAACACACCAAACGTTCGTTGCGGGCAAAGAGCTGTTCTTCCATTCGGGTGGTGCGCATGTTTACTGAAAAAAGTTTGCCCGGAATGTACACCGTGTCTGTCAGTCGCCCCTTCAAGGGCATATGCACGCGGTGATAATCACTGGGTGAGAGATAAATCGTGGCAAATTTGCCATTCTTAAAGTGTGCCGAATAATCAGGGTGAAAACGCGGTAAGGGTGCTGTATTGACATCACCATGACCGAGCAAGGCTTTTACAGTATAGAGTTTTCCTTTCGCCTGAATTAATTGACCACCATCTATGTTGCCGAACTGCGAGAGTTGGCCATCTGCAGGGCTGACGAGCGTGTCTTCACCACAGGCAATAGGGCGTGCGCCGACTGCCAAGGGGCGAGTGAAAAACGCATTAAAATTGCGATAACGTGTCGGATCAGTAATGGCTGCTTCAGCCATATTCACCTTGTAGGTTTTAATAAAACGTTTGATCAGCAAATTCTTCAGTGGTGGAAATTCGTTGGTGGCCAGTTTGCCAATTGCGCGTGAAATAGGGTGATGGGGAATGGATTGTCCCACGTGCAGTAATTTGTCAATTTTGTCGGAATTCAAAGAGTTTTTCTCCAGAGGACGCATCGCTTGAGCAGGGTGATGTACAGCAGTGCCCGTGTGTTAAAGGCGATAGTTCATGCGAATAAAGATTAAAGCCGGTGAAAATAAGACGGCTGGTTTAAATCAGGGACGGCTAGCTTATCTGCCGCTGTGTTTTTAGTAAAGACGCTAAAGTGATAGGTAAAATCGTGAGCGCAGGTTGAGAAAACCCCCATCGTATCCTTTACTAAATTGCATGGTAGGCAATGTGTGAAGAAATGAGCGACTGGAGCTGGTGATCAAACATGACATGGATATTGGGTGGAATAATTGTTATAGCCAGTGTGTTAGGTGGATATGTCCTTTCGCATGGAGACATTGCTGCATTGTGGCAGCCCTTCGAGCTGGTCATTATTGGCGGCGCCGCTTTTGGGGCCTTTCTCAGCTCAAATCCGATGAAAGTGGTAAAAAGCGTATTTAAGCGCATACCAAAATTGCTCCGTGGTAGTCGTTATTCGAAAGCCTTGTATATGGATGTGCTGGCGCTTCTGTATCAACTTTTTAATAAATGGCGTCGAGAAGGCTTGGTGGGTCTGGAGCAAGATGTGGATGATCCAACAAACAGCCCCATTTTTAACGCCTATCCGCAGATTATGAGCGACAAAATGGTCATGGATTTTATTACGGATTATTTGCGTATTATTTCATCCGGCAACATGTCAGCCCACGAACTTGAAAGTTTGATGGAAGTTGATATTGAAACCATTCATGAGGAGGCCGAACTGTCTGCCGATGCAGTGACAAAAATGTCCGATGCTTTGCCAGGTTTTGGCATTGTAGCAGCGGTGTTGGGTATTGTAATTACCATGAAATCATTGGGAGGCCCGCCGTCTGAGTTGGGTCTTCATGTGGCAGCGGCATTAGTGGGTACTTTTCTTGGTATATTGCTGGCCTATGGTTTTGTGGGGCCTATTGGTGTTGCGCTGGGCCACATGGCTCGGGAGGAAAGCAAGTGTCTTGGCTGCATAAAGGTGTCGATACTGGCCATGCTGGGCGGTGTGCCACCCCAACTGGCCGTAGAGTTTGGTCGTAAAACCTTATACAGCACAGAGCGTCCTACATTCAATGAGTTGGAAGAACATGTCAAAAACAGCTAATTCTGGGCTGTTTATGGTCTCTTTTCGATCTCTCACTTTATGCAACCTATGCTGTGGAGTTAGACATTGACTGAGCATCATGAAAGTCAGCCGATTATCATTAAACGCTATAAAAAGAAAGGACATGGGCACCACGGTGGCGCATGGAAGGTTGCTTTTGCCGATTTTGCCATAGCCATGATGGCATTTTTTTTGGTGCTGTGGTTAACAGAAGCCACCACACAGCCACAAAAAGAGGCCATTGCCGGTTATTTCAAGGACCCCGCCGGTTTTATGGATAAAGCCAGTGTATTCGTGGTGGATATGAAAGGCGCTGCCCTGCAAAAAGAACAAGGTGCAAGTAAAGAAATTCAAGATAATCCCAATGACTTAGAGCCAGTGGAATCTAAAGAACAATTAAAAGGTATGATTGCGGCCGATGCGGTTGAAGACTTGGCGCAGCAAATCGAACAACAACGCTTTGATCAGTTAATGAAAGAAATGCAGCGTCGTATCGATGAAAGCAAAGAGCTGTCTGAATATAAAGATCAAATTCTGATGAGTCTCACGCCAGACGGACTGTTGATTCAAATTGTAGATAAAGAATCGCGCCCCATGTTTGATTTGGGAAGTTCTCGATTAAAGCCCTACATTTACATCATATTAAAAGGCATCGTGGGTTTAATTAATTCCGTACCTAATAAAATAAGTGTTTCAGGGCATACCGATGCCTTGAGTTTCCAGACTATGCAAAATTTTACTAACTGGGAGCTTTCAGCAGAACGCGCGAATGCCGCACGTCGCGCACTGGTGCAAAATGGTATGTCCGAAGAAAAAGTGGCTGAAATTGTCGGGTTAGCCTCGTCGCGATTGTTGGACAAAAAAAATCCGACCAATCCTATTAACCGTCGAATATCCATTTTGGTACTGAGCAAAAAAAGTGAAGCGGAGCTCAATCGACGTTCTAATACGCCTGAAGCGGGTTCTACGCAAGAGACGTCACCCGATAAGACTGAAACAGACCAGAAGAACAATCAAATTCAAAACAAGAATGCGCCAAGCGCGCAGAATCCGGTTCCGGCTATTAAAGGGAACACGGTCGCGGTTGATAAAGTAAAACCAACTATTTCGCAGCAAGATATAAAAACAAGAACGCCAACCGTAACTAACAAGCCTGTAGCAAACAGTAATAAATCAAAAGCCATAGAGGAGGAGTTATTTTAGGGGCGCTGAATACACGGCTAAATTTCCTGAAATAAGCACATTTCCTCCGATTTATTCTGAAAAACCCTTTAAACAAGCAAAAAAACTGTTTTGTGGCTTGCGGTAGTGGGTATTAGCATCAATAATTATCGTCAAATCTTCAGGCTGCGGACGAGTTTTCCACTTTCAACAGCATGGTGATGGTAAATATCGTTTTGGTTAATAAGCAAAATAAAAGGAGAACGTATGTCTGCAAAAAAGAAAATGAATGAAAAAACCATCGACAAAAAATCATCGGCCAAAAAATCAGCGGTAAAGAAAGCCCCTGCAAAAACGGCTAAAAAAGAGGTGACGGCAAAACCAGCGCCAGCTGCCAAAAAAATCACTGCAGTCGCACAGGCAATGACTAAAACTCAAATGATGACCACCATTGCAGAGTCCACGCAACTTACTCGCAAACAAGTGCAGTCCGTGATGGATGAGTTGTCTTCCTTGATCGAAGCGCATGTCAAGAAAAAAAGCGTAGGTAATTTCACACTTCCTGGTCTGCTGAAACTGAAGGTGATCGACAAACCTGCAACCAAAGCACGTAAAGGCGTTAATCCATTTACGGGTGAAGAAACTGTATTTAAAGCCAAACCCGCCAGTCGTAAAGTTAAAGTGATTGCCTTGTCAAAACTTAAAGGCATGGTTAATAACTAATGCTATCTTATAGGACGCTGAAACAGGCGTCCTGTCTCTGCTTCTTATGTGTTAACCTCCCTCGCTGAAAAATGCTGTTATTGCGTGATTTTTATGATGTTTTCCCTGAATGCAGGAAACGTGAATGTCTGATGTCATTTTGCTGGAAGAAAAAAAACTTCTTAAAGGCAAGCGATTAGGCATCATTACTCTGAACGACGAACGTAGCCTGAATTCTCTGAGTCTGGATATGATTCATGCACTCTATTCTGTTTTGTTAACGTGGCAGAATGATCCTCATATCGTGGCGGTTTTTTTACAGGGCGCGGGTGAAAAAGCCTTTTGTGCCGGTGGCAATGTTCGAAAACTTTACGACAGTGTCATTGCAAATCCACAGCAGGTTCCCAATGAACTGGCGCTTGATTTTTTTTCCAATGAATATCGGCTGGATTACCTGATTCATCGTTACGCCAAGCCGATCATTGTATGGGGGCATGGTATTGTAATGGGCGGTGGAATTGGGCTGATGTCAGGCGCCAGTCATCGTGTCGTGACCGAAAAATCCCGGCTTGCCATGCCGGAAATGGCTATTGGTTTGTTTCCTGATGTTGGCGGCACCTGGTTTTTAAATCGTGCACCGCAGCGCACGGGTTTGTTTTTAGGGCTGACTGGCGCGCAGATGAATGCAGCCGATGCCTTGTTCGTAGGCTTGGCTGATTATGCCGTGCCGCAGGCACAGCGAGAGTCGGTAATAGGGCATTTAATGCAGCTGCAATGGCAAAATAATCCCTTGGTTAATGCAGATCTCATCTCGGCAGTTTTGCGTGATGCGGGCAGAAACATGTTGCTGCCCGTGTCGAATGTGCGAACGCATTTTGATTTGATTAGCCAGGTTACAAATGCCAATTCGCTGTCTGAAATTATCGAAAAAATGCTGTCGTCAGAAATGCCCGATGAATGGTGGCGACATGCGATAAAAGGTGTGCAAGGGGGTTGTCCAACAACAGCGCATCTGGTGTATGAGCAACTGCGTCGTGGTAAAAAATTAAGTTTGGCGGAAGTTTTTCAGCTTGAGTTGATCATGGCACTGCAGTGCATGGCGCATCCTGATTTTACCGAGGGCGTTAGAGCGCTGCTGGTGGATAAAGATAATCAGCCCCATTGGCAACATGAGAGCGTGGCTGCTGTGCCGGCAGAATGGGTTGAGGGGCACTTTAATGCGCCATGGGGCAATCAGAGGCATCCACTGGCTGATTTGCTTTGTATGTAGTCAGGA
>DAIRVL010000023.1:5215-22313 GCA_036802845.1 Pseudomonadales bacterium
GCCATGGGGCAATCAGAGGCATCCACTGGCTGATTTGCTTTGTATGTAGTCAGGATGGTAGCCCAACATTAACAGGATTTGTGTTTTTGATTTTATGACATGAAACGGTGTTGTTTCATTAGAAGCTGTGACGCTTTTAGCAAAGCGCCACAGGTGTTCTCCGGCAGAAAATACGGACAATTATTTATCTGGACAGCAGATCTTTAGCAATTGCATTGATCTGAATTTCATCGGTGCCACCGTAAATTTGCAGAATTCTGGCGTCACGCAATAACTGCTCAACACGGTATTCCACCATGTAACCGTTACCACCGTGAATCTGCAAAGCCTCTGAGGCAACCATGACCGCTGTGCGTGCTGAATACAGCTTGCTGGCAGAGGCTTCGGCCAAGGACATTTGTTTGCCTTCCTGTGCCATTTCAATAAAACGGAATACCAGGTTTTGTAGATTGACCCGTGCCACTTCCATTTCGGCAATTTTGGCTTGAATCAATTGAAACTCACCAATAGGACGGCCAAATTGCACCCGTTGTTTAGCGTATTCCAGCGAGAGATCCATGCAGCGCTCAACAATGCCTAAAGCCATCGCACATACGCCGGAACGTTCTTGAGTGAAGGTTTCTTTGGCGCCAGAACGGGATTGTTTATCTTCGGAGCCACCCAATAAACGGTCAGTACCTACTTTGACATCTTGCAGAAAAACTTCACCCGTGGGGGAGGAGTGAATGCCCATTTTGCGCAGCGGTTTGGATTGAACCAGTCCTTCCATGCCGGAATCCAGAACAAAAGTCAGGATTTTTCTGTCTTTAGGCGCAACACCTGTTTCATCGAGTTTGCAGATAAAGATAATAACATCGGCATAGGGGCCGTTGGTGATAAAGGTTTTGGAACCGTTTAACACATAGCCACCATCGGCCGTACGACGCGCAGTTGATTTCATTGAACCGAACGCATCTGATCCGGAACCCGGTTCAGTAATCGCCCATGAGCAGACTTTTTTCATGGTGATAACATCAAGGCCCCAGCGTTCTTTTTGTTCCAGCGTGCCCTTGTTCATGATGGCGCCGCCGCCAAGACCCATGCTTACACCCATGGCTGTTACCATGCCTGGGCAGTATTTGCTGAGCTCTATCATGGGAATCATGGTCATGGCGACTTCATCGCCTTTACCGACAAGGCTTGCGCCGCCCTCACTTTTTTCAGCCGGCGCATCACCGGCGGCGATGGCTTTTTCGCGTTCAATCATTTTGTCAAACTGTGCTTTGGCCATTTGATCCATGCCAAAGGTTTTGAGCATTTTTCTCAGCACAGCGTAGGGGGGGGTGTCGCCGTGTTCGAGCGCGTCCAGATTAGGCACGATTTCGGCTTGAATAAATTGTTGTACCGCTGTGCGGACCATTTTATGCGGTTCACTCCATTCGATCATTTCTACTACTCCAGGTGATTGTTGATAGGTGTTAAAAGGTAAAAAAGGATGGTTTCAATCCAGTAAACGAAAAATACCAGGTGCGAGAGAATAAGCAAATACACTACGGATGCAACATGCTCTTGTGATATTCCTGAATGGGCTTGCAGGCATATTGAGAGAAAAATGTCCGTTTATTGTCTGTTTGAAGTATTTATTATGCGCTACTGGGTAGTTGGCTCAAGATGAGGTTTTAAACTCTAGTACCGACCTACGCTGCACGCAGTGTTATGGACGGAAACTCTTCTGAGTTGAAGGATTATTCGTGTATGCCTTCCTCAGTACAATGTTATTTTGCGTCACATGCTGTGAGCTGTTTATACATAATAATAAGATGCGCATGACGATGTTTGCTTGAAAGCCTGGATTTTCGCTGTATCGTTTCGCACGAGATGCAGTTAATCAGCTTAGAGACAGCGCTGTTGAGGCCAGCAATAGTTCGACGGCTTTAAGTAATTCGGTTGTGCTGATAGGTTTCTGCAGAAAACGACTAATGCCAATCGCATACGCTGTTTTCTCGTCAATTTTAAAGCTAAAACCCGTACACAAAATAATAGGTAGATCGGGTCTGAGTGCCAGAACCTCTTTTGCCAGTTGCAAGCCTGTAATGCCGGGCATGGTATGGTCCGTGAGGATGAGGTCTATCTCATCTAGTATTTTAGGCAAGGCTTTTTGTGCCAGGCGGCTGTTGGTGTAGGTGGTGACCTTGTAACCGTGATTGGAAAAAAGATCCGTTAAAAAACTGGCGAGACTTTCTTCGTCTTCAACGATGACAATATGGTGTCCGTTAGATTTTTTGTGCGTGGTCAATGGCAGTGGGTGTGCAGTGGAACGAACTTCAGTGGGTGTGGTTTGATCTGTAATCGGAAAAAGCAGGTGAAATGCCGAGCCATGTCGTGAATCGGTCTCCAAAATAATGTGCCCACCATGTTCATGCATAATGCCATGCACCATTGATAGGCCCATGCCGGTTCCTTGCCCAATGGTTTTAGTGGTGTAAAAAGGCTCGAATACCCGATCACGATGCTGTTCCGCAATGCCTGGCCCATTGTCTTTAACGGTGACGGTAATATAGTCGTCGGTAATTTTGCTGTGACAGGAGGCGCAAATTTTATTGCTGTATTTTTTATTACGGACCACGGAAATCGTAATATCGCCCACCTCATTGAGCGCATCGCGCGAGTTGATACACAAGTTCATAATGACTTGGTGAAGCTGTATCGGGTCAATGTGAATAAGAGGAAGGTTCTTTTCAAAATGGGTTGAAACATTAATAGTTTTTGGCAGTGTGGAAGACAACAATTTAATGATTTCGTGTACGGCCGGTTCTACGCGCATGTACTGGGGGGAAATATCCCCACCACGACTAAACACCATAAGTTGTTTAACCAAATCACGCGCGCGCGTGCCGGCTTCGTGAATCGCGTTGAGATAGGTATCCAGCTTGCCTGATGCCAGAGCAGGGCTTGGGTTGCTGTGTGCGTCTATCAGCAGTTGCTGTGACAGTTCGGTGTAACCCAGAATGGAGGCGAGGACATTGTTAAAATCGTGGGCGATGCCCCCGGTCAGCTGACCGATGGCATCCATTTTCTGGGCTTGACGTAATTGTGTTTGAATCAGCTCTTTTTCTTTTTCAGCTTTACGGCGATCAGAAATATCCCGGCCTATCCCTAACACATAATATTCGCCCTCTTCTTTGATAACAGTTGCATTAAATTCTATGGGCGTTACTGCGCCATTGGTTGCTTTAAAATCGACTTCTATGCCGACAACACGGCCTGTTTTAATAAGATCATCAATGGCCTGATATAAGTTGGTACGTCCGACGTCGCTGATCCATGTGCGCGCATCTGTGCCAATAATATCCTCTAATGTCTTATGACCGGTGATGCGTATAAATTCGTCATTGGCATCAAGCACACGCCCCTGTTTGTCCAGAATGGTGTAACCGAGTTGGGTGGTGTTGACCAAGGCCCAGTATTTGTTTTCGGTTGCTGGTATTTTTGGCAGCGTTGTATATTTTTCAGTGATGTCACGCAAGACCAGAACATGACTTGTTTTGGGCGCGTTGCTGTATAAAACGCTGGACCGGGTTGCTACTTTATAGTGTCGACCTTTAGGGTTTGTGAAGGCGGCATAAACACTTTTTTCATTATTGGCAGGGGGTGTTTTCTCACTGTTTTTTTTCAGCTGATTCAGAAGTTTTTCCATAATCGCTTCGTTTGTTTCTATATCACGCAGATCAAACACTTGTTCTATGAATTGGCCGTAGACTTCATCGGTTGAGGAGTCAATTAAACGCAAGGCGGTAGGATTCATATACTGAATACGATGAGCATCATTAATGCTGATGACTGCGTCGCTCATGGCGCAAAGAATAGCCTCGGCCTGGCTGGGTGCGTAGGGGCTTAAGTAATCAAAAAGTAATGCGTGTTCGGGTTCTTTTTTTAGCCTCAAAATGGCAATGCCGTTGATAGTTACCAGGTCTGTCGGAGAAACAACGTTGGCATAAACAATCAGGGTTTTTAATTGAGGGATGGTTTCATTTTCTAGAAAACTTTCCAGCGTTTCTTGATTAAAATCATCGCAGGTGTAAATGATGTGTGCAGATTCGCAGCGCTGGCATGCCTGTAATGCTGTTTCTAGGCTAGGGGTTTCATAGGCGATAAAATGCCTTTTATGTAATTCTGCTACCAGTGTTTTTGTTGATGGCGGCTGGTCTGAATTCACAAGAATAATGGTGTTTTGTTCTGTTGTACTCATTCCCTGAGAGCCTTATGCGTTAGTTGGCTGCCCACTTTTTTTAATAATTTAGAGTGGTAACTGTGATAAGCCCTGTGCAAATCTATCGTGTTGTTCGCTAATTGCACAAGGCAGGGGATACTGCGCTTTGCGTAAGAGCTTGTCATTATTTTTTTGTGACATTTGTCTGTTTTTTTGTGTACTTTGGCGCCGTTTTACCGTCAAACACTTTAACAATGCATATGCTTTCGTTAAATTACAAATTTCGGTGTATTACCGTCGTTTGTAGCAATGAATCAATTTCTTTTAATAAATTTCGTGTGCTGATTGGTTTTTGCAGAAAGCGCCGAATGCCGATTTGATACGCCATTTTTTCATCGACGGTAAAACTAAAACCCGTACACAAGATAATAGCCAGATCAGGTTTTAATTTCAGTAAGTATTGGGCCAGTTGCGAGCCGGTAATGCCGGGCATGGTGTGGTCAGTAAGAACCAGATCGACTGTTTCAAGCAGTGCAGGTAACTCGGCTTTGGCTTTCAGGCTGTCAGTGAAGGTAGTAACCCGATAGCCCTGGGTCGCGAGTAAGTCACTTAAAAAATGGGCCAAACTCTCTTCATCGTCAATCACTACAATGTGGCCACTGGACAATCCGGTTGCAGGCAATAGCGCGTCATTAAATTGCTTTGTTAATTCGCTCGGCAGGGATGTTGTTTGTTCCTTCCCATAACTGGCGGGCAGAAGCAGATGAAAGGCGGTGCCTCTGTTGGGTGACGATTGCACGGTAATGTGTCCATGGTGTTCGTGGATAATTCCGTGCACGATGGACAGTCCCATCCCCGTGCCCTGACCGACGTCCTTTGTGGTGTAAAACGGTTCAAAAATTCGATTTACGTGCTGCGGGTCTATCCCTGAGCCATCATCTATCACGCTTATTTCGACAAAATTACCGTGGAATCCCTCGTGGCAGGATGCACATTGTCCGGACATGGCGTTCTTTTTAGATGCGATGATGCTAATGCTGCCTTTCTCGTTTAGGGCATCTCGTGCATTGATACACAGGTTCATGATGACCTGATGCAGCTGAATTGGTGCAATCTCAATTAGTGGCAGGTTTTCTTCAAACACGGTAGAAACATGAAGGGATTTTGGCAGTGTCGATGCAAGTAGTTTGAGAATTTCGTTCACGGTGGGTTCGACACGGATGGCTTGTGGCAGAACGTCGTCTTCATTACGACTGAATATCAGCAGTTGTTTGACCAGATCACGGGCCCGTATTCCAGCCTCGTAAATGGAATTTAAATAGGCATGCAGTTTTTTATTAAACGGTTTGATGTTTAAGAAAGGATCTTGATCGGCCATGTCAGATAGATGTTGGGCCAATTCGGTATAACCGAGAATCGAGGCCAATACATTATTAAAGTCATGCGCAATGCCTCCTGTAAGTTGGCCAATGGCTTCCATTTTTTGTGCTTGCCGTAGCTGGGTTTGTATCAAGCCTTTTTCTTTTTCATCCTGACGACGCTGGCTGATATCACGTCCGACACCCAAGATACGAATTTCACCGTTTTCTTTGAGAATGGACGCGCTAAATTCAATGGGGGTTATTTTTCCACCCGTGGAAAGAATGTCAAATTCCAGTCCGATGATCTTGCCCGATACCATCAGTTGTTTGCATTCTTGCTCAAAACGTTCTTTTTCGTAGTCGGGTAACCAGTGTCTGGCCTCTGTACCCAGAACAGCATCCAGTTGGTCGAAACCGGTAATACGCAGAAAGTCTTCGTTGGCATCAACTAATTTACCTTGCTGATCCAGCACGCAGTAGCCTAAGTGGGTGGTGTTGATCAGACTCCAGTATTTACGTTCGCGTTCTCTGATGTCGAGTTCAGCCTGGAATTGTTCGGTTAAATCCCGGATGACAATAATATTGTCCATGCCTTTGATGGCATTAAAATAGCGCCCTCCTTTGACACAGACCTGATGCAGTTTTCCGGTTTTAGCATACAAACGTGCATGAAAACCGGGTATATGATGAACGCCGCTATGATCACACAATCCCTGATAGAGTGATTTTTGTAACACGGTGCTAAGGATGGACGCGTCAGAATCGGGATCTCTGAGATCAAGCACGTGTTCGATTGCTTGTTTGAAGGCCTGCGCCCGTGTTGTGCCCAGCAGCCGCTCGGCTGCACTATTGAGATAGTCAATTCTTGATTCGCCATCCAGCGAAATAAGCGCCTCGTCGATACTGCTTAACAGAGCCTGTGCCTGGGTTTGATCCAGAGACAGTGGCTGTTCGGGTGCAGGCAAGGGCTGCGGTTTTGTATTTAGGCCAAGCTGTGCTTGCGTAAGATAGTCCACCAGATTCTGGGGAGGATTTTGTTTTTTGAGAAAAACAGTCGTTGACTCTGGCGCAATGTGCTGAGCAATGTGCTGGGCATAGACCAGCAGTTTTACGTTGTCCAGGTGTTGCAGTTTTTGTTGAATGTGGGCAACGATGTCATCGTTACTGTGTTCGCAGCATAGAATGATGGCAGAAATTTTTTTCTTTCTGTGGTTATCAAAAGCAACACGCAGGTTGAAATAACCCCGTGCAGAAATCCCGGATTGGATTAACTGATCAACCAGAGGGTCAATTTCGTAAAGCTGTTTAGAAATAACAGCGACCATTACGTCTGTGTCGTTTGTATTAATCAAACACTTTATTCCTATGAGCCTGGTTGATTTTTATTTCTCACAAAGGAGATTGATTGCTTCGTTCGTACTGAATAGCGGCGGCTGATGTCAGCGCCGTGGTTTTTGGGCTGGTCAATTATTAATCAATATGACTTGGGAGTAAAGGAGAAAAAATACAGGAATGATTGAAAGGTTTTATGAAATTGACCACGCAGTGGCGAATACGGTTTGTGTTAGCACACGGGGTGTGCCTTCACCGTCCTGTCACACCTTCCATGGCGTCAAACAGGGTGGCGATCACAACATGGAATTTACAGCGCGTTAATAATTTGCAGCTGCTCTTCCAGTTTGGCTTTGGCGGATTCCGCATTAACACGTTTTTCCTTTTCCTTGGTCACAACGTCAACGGGGGCTTTGTCAATGAAACTGCTGTTATTGAGTTTTTCAGACAGGCGGGTGATTTCCTTGTCGAGTTTGTCAATTTCTTTGCGCAGACGCTGACTTTCTGCCGTTTTATCGATAAATCCGGCGATAGGTACCCGCACTTCCATGCCATTAACCAATTGTGTGGCTGAAACCGGCGGGGTGCCGTCTTGCAACCAGGTGATGCTTTCCAGTTTGGCTAAATTAAGCAAGAAGGACTCAAAACGCTGGTAACGCAGTCTATCGCTGGGTGTGCCGTTGTGCAGGAATACTGGCAGCTTTTTGCCGGGTGCAATGTCCATTTCGCCCCGGATGTTGCGTATGGCGATAATGACCTGTTTGATCCATTGAATGTCTTCCTCGGCCGATACATCGATTTTTTCATTATTGGGCTGGGGATAGGCTTGCAACATCAGCGTCGATTTTTGTCCTGCGGCGGGTATGTTGCCGCACAGAGGGGCGATACGCTGCCATATTTCTTCAGTGATGAAAGGCATGATGGGGTGAGTCAGACGCAAAATGGTTTCAAACACGCGAACCAAGGTGCGCCGGGTGCCGCGTTTTTCTGCCTCCGTGGTCGTCTCGCTCGTGAGGATGGGTTTACTCAGTTCCAGGTACCAGTCGCAGTATTCGTTCCAGACAAAGTCGTAAATACTTTGTGAGGCATGATCAAAACGGAATTGTTCCAGCGCATGAATGACTTCGGCTTCGGTGTGCTGCAAACGCGAAATAATCCAGCGGTCAGCCACGCTCAGCTCGACGGGCTGCTGTTCATCCAGACCACAATCCTGTTCTTCGGTATTGAGTAAGACATAACGCGCGGCGTTCCACAGTTTGTTACAGAAGTTGCGATAACCTTCGGTGCGATTCAAATCGAACTGAATGTCACGACCGGTCGACGCCAACGAACAGAAGGTAAAACGCAAGGCGTCAGTGCCATAAACAGGAATGCCGTCCGGGAATTGTTTACGGGTGCTTTTTTCTATTTGTTTGGCCATCTGGGGTTGCATTAGCGCACTCGTGCGTTTGCGCACCAGTGTTTCCAGTTCGATGCCGTCAATGATGTCGAGCGGGTCGAGCACATTGCCTTTGGATTTGGACATCTTCTGTCCTTCCTGATCTCTGACCAAGCCATGAATATACACTTTCTTGAACGGCACCTGACCGGTGAATTTGAGGGTCATCATGATCATTCGGGCAACCCAGAAGAAAATGATGTCAAAACCGGTGACGAGCACGTCGGTAGGATGAAAGGTTGCCAGTGCCTCGGTTTTTTCAGGCCAGCCCAGGGTAGAGAAGGTCCACAGCGCCGATGAAAACCAGGTATCGAGAACGTCATCGTCCTGACGCAAGGGCGTATCACCTAACTGGTGTTTTGTGCGTACCTCTTCTTCGCTGCGACCGACGTAAAAATTGCCGGCATTGTCATACCAGGCAGGGATGCGATGCCCCCACCAGAGTTGCCGGCTGATGCACCAGTCTTGCAGGTCACGCATCCAGGCAAAATAGGTGTTTTCCCAGTTTTTGGGTACAAATTCGATATCACCTTTTTCAACCGCGTCGATGGCTGGCTGCGCCAGACTTGCCACGGCGACATACCATTGGTCGGTCAGATACGGTTCAATTACCACACCTGAGCGATCGCCGCGCGGAACTTTAAGCAGGTGATCCTGTGTTTTAAGCAGCAAGCCGAGTTCCGTGAGATCCGCCAGGATTTTTTTACGCGCCTCAAAACGATCCAGACCACGATAAGCCGCAGGCGCTTCATCGTTGATGCGGGCATCGGCGGTAAAAATATTAATCATGGGCAGCTGATGGCGTTTGCCCATGTCATAGTCATTAAAATCATGAGCGGGCGTAATTTTTACGCAGCCCGTGCCGAATGCGGGATCGACGTGTTCGTCGGCAATAATGGGAATGGAGCGACCGGTCAGTGGCAAGTTGATGGTTTTGCCGATATAAGACTGATAACGCGTATCGTCGGGGTGAACAGCGACGGCCGTATCACCCAGCAGGGTTTCAGGGCGGGTGGTTGCCACAACCAAATTGCCTGAGCCATCCGTCAGGTCGTAGCGGATGTGCCAAAGAAAGCCCTTTTCCTCTTCGGAAATTACTTCCAGATCAGAAATTGCAGTGTGCAGAACGGGATCCCAGTTGACCAGACGTTTACCGCGATAAATCAGCCCCTCTTCGTAGAGGCGAACAAAGACCTCTTGCACGGCATGGGACAAACCCTCGTCCATGGTGAAACGTTCGCGTGACCAGTCGACCGACGCACCCATGCGACGCAATTGCTGGGTAATGGTGCCGCCGGATTCCTCTTTCCACTGCCAGACCTTGTCGAGAAATTTTTCTCGGCCTAGATCGTGACGTGACAAACCTTCGGCCAGTAATTGGCGCTCGACCACCATTTGTGTGGCGATGCCGGCATGGTCAGTGCCGACTTGCCAGAGCGTATTGTGGCCTGCCATGCGTTTATAGCGGATCAGCGTATCCATCAGGGTGTCCTGAAACGCATGGCCCATGTGCAAGCTGCCGGTGACATTCGGTGGTGGAATCATAATGCAGTAAGGCCTGCCCTTGCCCTGAGGGGCAAAGTAACCGCGTTTTTCCCACTCTTGATACCAGGATTGTTCAATTGCGCCGGGGTTGTAGATTTTGTCCATAGCTGTTTTATCAGATTGCTCAGTGTTGATTGTTCAGTGTTGAAGGTAACGGGGAATTATACGTGATTTCGCTGTACGCGCAGTGGCTATTTCGTGTGCTTTGCTTAGGCGTTTTACACGTGATGCGTTTTTAGCGAACAGTCCTGTTGCCGGTAAAAGCGGTAATGCTCACGCAGTCGACCTAGATTGTTTTCCTCTTGTAGGGCGAGTTCAACAATACGTGAGAAGTGGGTGTAAAACGCCGGTACATGCTCGTTAAGATTGATCAGTACATCAAAATTAATTGGAACCGCAGGCGCTGTTTCCCCTATTAAAACAGGAGAAACAGGGGTGTTTTCTGCTGGGTTCAGCCGTTCATGGGGCAGAAAAGAGTCCGGCTTAAACTGCCAAAGGAGCTGGTCCATAAGGGCTGACTGTGCTTCGTCACGGGTATACACATAAATCTTTTGTTGTTGTCGGTATAACTGAGCGCTCAGACGACAGGCAAATACCCGTGCCGATTGCTCAGTGTTTTCGGGGAGTACATAAAAATCGACGTGTGGCATGGGATTTTACGAATGCCCCGCTGTTTTCATCAGATATTGCGTGAGCATGGCGACGGGGCGTCCGGTGGCGCCTTTTTTCTCGCCGCCGCTGACCCAGGCTGTTCCTGCAATATCAAGGTGTGCCCAGGCATAGTCTTCGGTGAAACGCGATAAAAAACAGGCTGCCGTGATGGAGCCGGCAGGGCGGCCACCAATGTTGGCAATGTCGGCAAAGGGGCTTTTGAGTTGTTCCTGATATTCATCCCAAAGCGGCATCGGCCAACCGCGATCGCTGCTGTCTTTTCCGGCTTGAATGAGCGTATCGGACAGCGCTTCGTTGTTGCTGTAGATGGCTGTGGCGTGGGCACCCAAGGCAATTACGCAGGCGCCGGTCAGAGTGGCGATGTCAATCACATGCGCGGGTTTAAAACGGCTGGCGTAGGTGAGCGCATCACAGAGAATCAAACGACCTTCTGCATCGGTATTAAGAATTTCTACTGTTTTACCCGCCAGGGTTTTAACAATGTCGCCGGGACGCGTGGCTGAACCACTGGGCATGTTTTCCACCGCAGGAATAATACCAATGACATTAATTGCCAGTTTGAGTTCGGCCACTGCTTTGAGTGTGCCCAACACGGACGCGGCACCGCACATGTCGTATTTCATTTCATCCATGCCTTCGCCGGGTTTGAGTGAAATACCGCCGCTATCGAAAGTCACGCCTTTGCCGACCAAGATTTCCGGCTGCTCGCCTTTTTTTCCGCCCTGATAGTGCATGATGATCAGTTTGGCCGGCTGGTCACTGCCCTGGCTGACGGCGAGCAGCGAGAGGAGTCCCAGTTTTTTGAGCTCGGCATCGGATAAGACCTGGGTCTTGATGGCAGGATAGTGTTTTGCCAGTTTATGCGCTTCTTCGGCAAGGTAGGGTGGGTTACAGATATTGCCAGGCAAATTGCCTAGATTGCGTGTTAGCGTCATGCCGGCAGAGATGGCGACGCCTTCCGCTAAACCGTGTTGATAGGTTTTGGCCGAGCTGTTAACGAGGAAGCTGTGTTTCTTGGGGCTGTTTTTTAGCTTTTTGGGTTTTTCTTTGAATTGGTCGAAGTTATACAGCACGCTTTCCATGGATTGAATGGCCAGCGAGGTTTTGATTTTATCGCTGCACTCGTTTACTGCAAGTTCAAGCAGAGTTGAAGCGGAATCGGTGATACAGTGACTTTTCAGTGCGCTGGCTGCGGCAGCGCATATTTTTTTAAATTTCTGGGCATTGATTTTTTTTTCATCGCCGCAGCCCACGAGCAATAATTGTGGTGCCCGAAGCTTGGGCACTTCAAACACAAGTTGTGTGCTACCGATATCGCCTGAAAAGGCGCCGCTTTTTAAGATGCGGGTCAAATAAGCAGAAGAATTTTGATCTATTTCTCGGGCGCTTGGGGAAAGTGTTCCGTCGTTAAAGATGCCAACAACCAGACAGGAGGTGATGAGGTTTCCCGCTTTGCCTGTTTTGATGCCATAGTCCATTTGTTTTTCCTCGTAGAGTTTGCTGGATTTTAAGGGCGTGGGTTTTAATTGGCACTGCCGTGATAATGTTTTAATCGCGTACTTAATATAGGTTACTATTGGCCACTTTATGCTATTGATTCAGGCGGGGGCTGTCTGAAAATTGTCTGGTTATTAGGCCTTGTTGGTGTTTTGTCAGTGAATCAAAGCCACACTTGTTTTTATAGGGTACACCTTATGCGCACGCACTGCGTAATCGATGACTTTGTTGTATTGCGCACTGTACCCGTGCCATACGGTCTGCCTTATTCTACCAGCATGGAGGAGCCGATTGATAATATATAACTATCTGGCGAGGCAGCTGTTTGTTTCCACGGCGGGGGTCGCGTTTGTACTGAGCCTGATTCTGATCAGCGGGCGTTTTATCAAATATATGGCAGAAGCCGCAAGCGGCCGAATTTTAGGCGATGTGCTGTTTGCCATCATGGCCTACCGTCTTCCCGGATTTCTCGAATTGATTCTGCCCTTGAGTCTTTTTCTCGGGGTGCTGCTCGCCTATGGCCAGTTGTATATGAGTAATGAAATAACGGTTTTGACGGCCTGCGGCATTGGTGAGCGTGACATCTTGCGTTATACGATTTTTCCTGCGGTTTGTTTGGCGCTTGTGGTTGCTTTTCTGAGTTTATACCTGGCTCCTTTAGGGAGTCATCGTGCCGAACAAATTCTGACAGAACAGAAATCAAGATCAGAATTCGAAACGCTGACACCGGGTCGTTTTCATAGTGGGGGCAAAATAGTTGTGTACGCGCGTTCTTTATCTCAGGATAAAACGCGGATGGAAAATTTGTTTATTTATCAGAGTCAAAAAAGTAAAGAAGTAAAAGGCAAACAAGTCGAGTCACAACTTATTCTGACAGCCCAAAGTGGTGTGCGGCGGATGGATGCTACAACGGGTGAGCAATATCTGGAGCTGATGAACGGGGTTCGTTATGAAGGCAGTCCTGGTCGGCTGGATTACCGTACGATGGCCTTTGAAACCTACCGGCAAAAACTGGAAAAATCAACGGAGCCCGTTGACATTCGTAAATTGAAATCATTAACAACGCTATCGTTGTGGGGCGTTCATCGCGCACAAGAACAAGCTGAATTACAGTGGCGTTTGTCCATGCCGATACTGGTGCTTGTTGTGGCAATCATGGCCATTCCTTTAAGCAAAGTGAACCCACGGCAGGGACGCTTTCTGAAATTGATTCCCTCTATCATGCTGTATTTGCTTTATGTTCTTTTGCTGATTATGAGCCAGAAATGGTTAGAGGCAGGGAAAATCGGTGTCTGGGTGGGTTTGTGGTGGGTGCATGGCGTGTTTTTTATTTTTGCGCTGGGGCTGCTGTTGTGGGGCCGTTATCAATTTCAGTGGCGTCGCCTCTGGCACCGAGGACACTAAAATGAAAATTCTCGATCACTACATTCGCAGTAACGTGTTGTCTTCTTTTTTTGCCGTACTGATGATTATTGTGGGCCTCGATAGTTTGTCAGCATTTCTTGCTGAACTGGAAGACCTGGAGCGTAATTATCAGATCTTGCAGGCGCTGCAATATGTTGCCTGGTCGTTTCCACGGCGTATGATCGAGTTTGTGCCTGTGGCTTCCCTGATTGGTTGTTTGGTGGGATTGGGCATGCTGGCCAATAACAGTGAGTTGATTGTGATGCGTGCAGCGGGCGTATCGGTAAACCGGATTGTATGGGGCGTGTTGAAGCCTACGATTTTAATTTTGCTGCTCACGGGTGGTTTAAGTGAGCTTGTTGTGCCCTATACCGAGCAAATTGCAACGAGCCAGCGCGCCCTGTTAAAAGGCGGGCAAGCCACACTTCGAAGCGGGAAGGGTTTGTGGCACCGGGAAGGTAATGAGATTGTGCACATCAGCGCAGTGACCCCCGATGGACAACTCTATGGGGTGAGTCGTTACCAGTTTGACGTTCAGGGGCACTTATTAAAATCGAGTTTTTCTGAACAGGCGCGTTATGAGGATCATCACTGGTTGCTTGCCGACTCAGCTGAAACCGAATTATTTGCGACGCATACGCAGGTTGCTGTAAAGCAGAACGAGGCGTGGCCGCTTGTATTAATGCCGGAAAATTTGTCGGTCGCATCCGTTGAAGCTGAATTTCTTAATCTTGTAGCCTTATACCGTTATGCTAATTATCTTGATGCGCAGGCATTGAATTCCAGTCAGTATTTTCTGGCCTTCTGGAAAAAAATATTCAAGCCGGTGGTGACTGTTGCGATGGTGCTAATTGCGGTGTCGTTTATTTTTGGTCCGCTGCGTTCCGTGTCCATGAGTTTTCGTATACTGGTGGGCGTGGTAGTGGGTTTGGTTTTCCAGCAAGCACAGGATTTTTTCGGTTATGCCAGCCTGGTATTTAATGTTGATCCTCTGCTTGCCATTCTGATTCCGGTCAGTATTTGTCTGGGTGCCGGTGTTTACATGATGAGTCGTGTGCGTTAATGGCCAAGTAGTGCCATGCTTTAAGTATTCTTGTACTTAAAATGTGTGGCACCATGAATGTATTACGTTTTTTTCAACGATTTAAAGCGACAATACGCCCTGCGATGACCTACGCGCCTCGCGTGGGTATGCAAAGCGCAGAGACTTCACATCAGGGTTGTGTCAGAAAAAGAAACGAAGACTCCATTTTGTCGTGTCCGCATCTTGGTTTGTGGGCAGTGGCCGATGGCATGGGCGGGCATTTAGCCGGTGATTATGCCAGTCAGCACATTGTGTCGGTTTTGAATGAGTTATCTTTTGACGCGTTAACAACGCAAGGCCTGCAAGCCGTTGAACACATTTTGCGGCAGGCGCATGACACTATCCATCATTACAGTCGTGACACGCTTGGAGGAAAAACCGTTGGCAGCACTGTCTGCGTATTATTGCTCGACGATGAAAAAGCACATTGCCTGTGGATGGGTGATTCACGTATTTATCGTTATCGGCAGGGCCACCTGGAAGCGCTGACACGTGATCACAGCCAGGCCTTTGAATTACTGGAGCGGGGCGTGCTGTCGCCGTCGGAAGTTGATACGCATCCCTCGTCACATGTGCTAACGCGTGCGATGGGCTGCGGTGAATTCATTCTTGACTATTCAAGCCATGCCTTGGAAAAAGGAGATATTTTCCTGCTGTGCAGTGATGGTCTTTATGGTGCACTGACAAGGGCTGAAATAGAAAGCAACATTGCAAGCAAAGCAGTGAGCGAAAGCGTGACAGCATTATTACAACAGGCGCTTGAAAAAGGCGCCCGCGATAATGTGTCGCTTATCCGGGTTGATACGGCGACGAATACGCGTGTGCATTGATTACCACTGGTCTCTTAATTTTCGCAAATGGACAAAAACATCCTGATCGGAGCGTCCCATTTCAGGAAACGTTTCCAGCAGTTTTGTTCGGATGCTTGTGCTGTTCGGGCGCAAAAAAGGATTCATCATTTTTTCAATGGCCAGCGTGGTAACGGTGCGTGTGTCGGGTGTTTGCTGTTTTACCTGTGCCAGCAATTCTGCGATGAACGTGTTGTCTGGCTCCCTGCTTTGGGCAAAAGCCAGATTATTCTCAATATAATCGTGTCCGGGATAAACGAGCGTATGGTCGGGCAAAGGCAGAATAAACTGTTGTATAGAAGTGAATAAAACTCCCGCGTCACCATTATAACAATGGCCAACACCTGCATTAAGCAACGTATCACCACTGAGCAGCACCGGTGTTTCGCCCTCGATTAACAAACAAATATGCGAGAAAGTGTGACCGGGCGTGTTTAACACGTGCAAGGTGAGCGAACCAAGGGACACGGTATCGCCGTGCGCCAGCCAGCGATTAACGTGGGCGATGCTGTTTTTTGCCGTTGCAGGTGCATTAAGCGTGCAGCCATAGTGCTTGATGATTTCGTCATTGCCGCAAATGTGGTCCATATGTTCATGGGTGTTAACGACTTGTGTTATACGCCAGCCGTTTTTTTCTGCCACCTCGCGACAACGCTGAGCGTCAGTGGGATCAAGCACAATAGCTTCCCTAGTATCGGTGTTTACGATCAAATAATTGTAATTTTTTAAGGCGTTCAGAATGGGAATGCGTTCTATATGTAACATGAGCAATGTCCGCAAAAGTATACCAGCGGGAGTCTAGCGGTTTTTGATGAATCGGGCTACTCTGCGTTTTTCATCAACAGCGCAAGGTTTTTATCATGACACAACGCCCCCTCGACGGCATAAAAGTGCTGGAATTAGGCCAGCTTCTAGCGGGCCCGTTTACCGGCACTCAGCTTGCCTATTTTGGTGCCGAAGTCATTAAAGTCGAAACGCCTGTGGGCGGTGACCCCATTCGTGGCTGGCGTGTTGTGCAGGAGGGCACTTCACTGTGGTGGTACAGCATTGGCCGTAACAAAAAGAGTATTACCCTGGATCTGAACACCGAAAAAGGGCGCGAACTGGTGCTGGAATTAATCAAACAAAGTGACGTGCTCATTGAAAATTTTCGTCCGGGTAAAATGGAATCGTGGGGCTTGGGGCCGGAGGATTTAAAAAAAACCTGTCCCGATTTGATTTATACCCGCATTTCGGGCTATGGCCAAACCGGTCCCTATGCGCAGCAACCAGGTTTTGCCTCGGTAACCGAGGGCTTTTCCGGTTTTCGTTATCTCAATGGTTTTCCGGGCGACGTACCCGTGCGGCCGAATTTAAGTTTGGGTGATACGCTGGCGGGCATTCATGCGTTTATCGGTATTCTGCTTGCGCTATTGCAGCGTAATAAAACAAAAGAGGGTGGTGGCCAGGTCGTGGACGTGGCGCTTTACGAGGCCATGTTTAATACGCTGGAAGCGGTAGTGCCTGAATACGATGGCGCCGGTGTCATTCGACAACCCTCAGGTACAACCGTCACTGGCATTGTGCCTACTAATACCTACCGTTGTGCGGATGGAAAATTTGTCATCATCGGCGGTAATGGCGATTCCATTTTTAAACGGTTAATGATCGCTGTTGGTGCCAACGACATGGCTGAGGCACCGCATCTAGCCGATAATGCCGGGCGGGTCAAACATGAGCAGGAAATTG
>DAIRVL010000024.1:0-21892 GCA_036802845.1 Pseudomonadales bacterium
ATTGAGCTCATCCGCTTCCTCAGGGGGCAAGTCAACCGTTAACACCCCATCAACACCGGACTGCTGGGCTTTATCAGCAAATTCCGTGTAACCCATCACTTCGACAGGATTGAGATAACCCATCAACACCACAGGTGTTAACTGATTTGTACAACGAAACTCAGCCACCATCGCCAGTACATCACGCAAGGAGGTGTCATGCGCGAGCGCTCGTTCATGGGCCTGTTGAATCACCGGCCCTTCGGCCATGGGATCAGAAAAAGGCACACCCAGCTCAATGATGTCGGCACCGGCCTTAACCAGCGCGTGCATTTGAGCAAGCGTGGCACTTTTCACCGGATCCCCAGCTACGATATAGGGAATCAAGGCTTTTCGGCCTGTCGCCTGCAAGGAGGCAAAACAGTTCTTAATACGACTCATGGAATCCCTCTGAATTTAAATGGTAATGCCATCAATGGCCGCAACTGTGTGGATATCTTTATCTCCGCGTCCGGAAAGATTGATAATAATGGTTTCGTTGCTTCTCATTTGTTTAGCCAATTTACACGCATAAGCAACCGCATGACTTGATTCCAGCGCCGGCATAATACCCTCCACCTGAGTCAGCATGCGAAATGCCGCCAAGGCTTCCTGATCATCAATGCCAACATAATTCACCCGTCCCAAATCCTTTAACCATGCATGCTCAGGCCCCACGCCCGGATAATCCAGACCGGCCGATACTGAATGCGTATGCAGAATCTGGCCGTTATCATCTTCCATAAGATAGGTGCGATTGCCATGCAACACGCCCGGACGACCTGCGCTTAAAGGTGCCGCGTGATGACGGGTATTTAGCCCATACCCCGCAGCTTCAACACCGTACATTTTTACGGATTCATCCGCGAGAAACGGGTGGAACAGACCGATAGCATTGGATCCGCCGCCAACACAGGCAACCAGCGCATCAGGCAAACGTCCGGTCTGTGCCTGGCATTGTACTTTGGCTTCCCGACCGATAATGGACTGAAAATCACGCACCAGCATGGGATAAGGATGAGGGCCAGCCACGGTGCCGATAATGTAGTAGGTGCTGTCAACCTGAGTCACCCAGTCACGCATCGCTTCATTCATTGCATCCTTGAGTGTTTTCGATCCCGAGGTCACCGGTACCACTTCAGCACCCAGAAGTTTCATACGGTATACATTGAGCTTTTGCCTTTGCACGTCTTCAGCGCCCATATACACACAACAGCTCAATCCCAGTCGAGCAGCCACGGTGGCAGACGCCACCCCATGCTGCCCCGCGCCGGTTTCAGCAATGATACGGGTCTTTTTCATATACTTGGCCAGCAAGGCCTGGCCAATGGTGTTATTCACCTTATGCGCACCGGTGTGATTCAGATCTTCACGTTTAAGATAAATTTGCGCGCCACCAACTTTCTGCGTCAGTCGTTCGGCAAAATACAAAGGCGAAGGACGGCCCACGTAGTGCGCCAAATCATGATCAAACTCTTTGATAAAATCCGCATCGTGACGCAGCTTGTTATACACCTGCGCCAATTCATCCAGCGCACTGATCAGTGTTTCGGATACAAAACGCCCCCCGTACACACCAAAATGTCCCCGTTCATCGGGAACTGTCTGAAATATATCCTTCTGTATCGACACGTTTAACTCCAGCAATAAATTGTTCAATGAGTTGAGGGCTTTTGATGCCTTTAGTCTGCTCTACGCCTCCACTCACATCAACGGCAAAAGGACGGGTCGCAGCAATAGCCTGGCCTACATTATTGGGCGTGAGCCCCCCCGCCAGAATCAAGGGTTTTTCACTTTGTTGTGGAAAAAGAGACCAATCGAAGGTTTGACCAGTGCCACCGGGTAGACTCTGGCTGTAGGTATCCAGCAAAAAACCCCTCGCCGAAGGGTAAGCTGCCATATCGTGCGTCAGTACACTTGCTGAGGTGACCCGCAGCGCCTTGATATAGGGACGCTGAAAACGCTCACAGTCCGAGCAGGTTTCCTGCCCGTGAAACTGCAATAAATCAATACGCACATTCGACAGCACTGATTCAATCCAAGAGACATCTGCATCAACAAAGAGCGCTACCACTGTCACAAAGGGAGGAATATTCCGGGCAATAGCCGCCGCCTGATCCAAAGACACATAACGCGGACTGGGTGGATAAAACACCAAACCCAAGGCATCGGCACCCGCCCGAACCGCCACCTGTGCATCGTTTTCGCACGTAATGCCGCAAATTTTAATACGGGTACGAGACACCAAGTTTAAACCTGTACGCTGAAAAATGGGGAGAAGCGCCCAACTCTAACAAACCCAGAGCGAAGCAGCGGGATCAAGCGCCCACTATAACAGAATTCAGCGATTTTCTGATAGCCAGAAACTTACGCCCGGCTCCTTGACGCCGGGTTAAGAATTGTCCGTGAAATGGCTTTTTCACAGCAAACCCTCAGCCTGCCTGTTTATTACACAATCGCTGTATCGTTTGCCTGAGCAAACGCATGGCGGATTTTGAATTGCCAAGCTGAAGCTCATCTGTCACGCTTTCCCAGCTGTTCTTTTGTAAAATCTTTTTCACAATAAGGCCTTGATCAAGCACGGAACATTCGGCAAAACCATTGGGCCTTGCCAGTAGATTTATCAGCCATTTCCAAAGGGCGCCACAACAGTTTTCATAACTTTGATAGCCTTCACCAAAAGCCTGCACGTGTTGCTGCTCATGCGCAGTAAAAGGAAACAAGGCAAGGCTAATGGGGTTATGCAACAAGGCAAGAATTAAATTCACATCAAGATCACGGTAGAACTCGCCAAGCTGAAGCGGAAACTGCGCGTGGAATGTGTACGTTATATCATTGATCAGACTTTCCCCTTGAAGACTCACGCCACGACAAACCATTAAGGTATATTCACCGCTGGCCGCTTCCCGTTTAAAGCCCACGCGTACCGGTACAAAGTTGCAACTTCTCCAAAACTCCAGCAATTCGGGCGTACCACCAAAACTGGCACCGATGTAATCCACAGCGGTTTGCATACATTCACCGGCTTTTTTTATAAGCAGGCTTCCCAAGCCCTGTCGCTGCAACCCTGGATGCACCGCCACACGTACAATTCTGGCCGCTTTAAGCTGAGCCGCTTGTTCAAAACCCAAATGCTGTGCCAGTGATTGCGGCAGTAAATGTCCTCTTAAGCGGCGCTTACCCTGAACAATATCCACCGATATTGCTTCAGAAAAACCTCCTTCTATCATCCACAGACTGGCCGCAACAATATGTCCCTTCAGACTCAGCACAAAAATACGCAAGGCTGGTACATCAAGCAACATTCTTAAATCACTAGGGGTCGTCCGATAATGCGCCTGCACCAACAAGCCAAACAGTTCGCTTAATTGCCGCTCATTTTCCAGCAATTGCATGGAATCAAGTTCTTCAAATAACACGTCCTCTGTGCCCTCATGACAAATGTCATCAGGCGAACACGTTTCCGCATTCAGCAGTAAGGCCGTAAAAATAAACCGCTCCAGTGGATCACCGCTGCTCCAGCGTACAGGCGTTTTTAAATGAAGACTCTTCCATTGCGGCGTAAGACGGTTAAGAACTGCCTTAAAGCGCAACTCAAATCCACGCCCCGTCCCCTCATAGCCGTGAATCGTGCTTGAAAAAACGACACGGGAATAGTTTCTCAGTAATTTTTCCAACATAGCCACTGGAATGGCCGCAGCTTCATCAATTAATAGCAAGTCAGCCTTCGGCTGTTCAGACAAGATGATATCAGGTGGAATAAAAACCAAGGCGGTATCACCAAGAAATAAAGCCTGTTTGCTACGTTCAAAATCAGGCAACACGTTTTTTGCATGTATCAATGCGGTCTCGATTGCGCTCATTCTGGGTGCAGTAATAACAATTCGACGTGTTTTATCGCGCAACAAGTGGGCCGCCGCAATTCCCAACGCGGCAGTTTTGCCACGTCCCCTGTCCGCCGTTAGCACCAAAGGACGACGCCGATGGCCTTGGGCCACACTAATAATCGCTTTTATTGCTTTGTGCTGATCAACGGTTTCCTCGACGCTTGCCTGCTGGCGCAAAAGCGGCTCTTTCACATTAAATCGACTGGAAATGTTTTGTGGACTGGCTTGCTCGTACTTGATAAAAAACGTGGATTGTTTTAACAAGCGAATAAATCGCTGAATAAAAAAACTGCCTTGTCTGCTTTCATTTGCCACACCATAGGCATGCCAATCAAAATAATCATCAGACGCATAGGCCCACTGATCAAACGAAGGCGTTAGCAGAAAAAAACAACCACCGCCTCGCAAAGTACCCGTCATCGCAGCCAGACTATCAACGTTAAAACCATTCAGCGTATCAAAAACAAGAAAATCAGTTTCCAGTCCTAAGCATTGTTGAAACTTCTCAGGCAGAATGGATCGAACACCTTCAGGTGGATCAGCACTCATCCAACACGTGTTCAGGTATTGATTTTGCGAGAGCAAAGAAAGAAGCACATTTCGCCCCCACGCCCGCTCTCCAGCAATCACCACAGCCGAGCGAAAACCTCTGCTATTTTCAACGTCTGACCAATGTATTTCATGAGGATCAATGGACATACGTTAAAGTTGGCAACAGGTTTTTATGAAAGAAAGAACGCATAAAGGAAGGAATGTACAAAAAATTGTTTAATTCCAAGGGCTTAAAAATCTAAACAATATTGACCAGGCAACCCGGCTCAACCCTGTCGAACAGTTCTAATATGTCCTGATTTGACATGCGAACACAACCATGGGAAGCAGGATAACCCAGAGGTTCAGTCTCGGGCGTTCCGTGAATATAAATATAGCGCCGCATGGTATCAACCTTGCCCAAGCGATTAAAGCCCGGCTCCATACCACTGAGCCACAGAATACGGGTTAAAATCCAGTCGCGATCAGGATGGGCTGAAGCCAGTTCGGGCGAATAGATTTCCTGCGTAAATCTACGCCCAATAAATACACCCTTAACAGGCACGCCCTGGCCTATTTTTGCGCGAATGATATGTTTTCCACGTGGCGTACAGAAACTGCCCGACAATTCACCTAAACCATATTTCGATGTCGATACCGGGTAAGTTTTTACACTCGCCTGCGCAAGATTCAGGGTAAGTTCTTGCGTCATGGAATTAATAACAATAGAAGCTGTCTCTGTTGAGATCATAATTCTGTCTCAAGGCGTTTCAATCAACTCAGAACCACTACGAATACCCGCAGCCATAAAAGGAACAAGCCGTTTTACCGCACCAGGCAAACTGACATCAACCCCATAGTCCGCATTTAGAATCTCTTTTAAACCATCGAAGCTGGCCAAGGTAAACACGGCAGAGCCCAATGCAAAATGTATCCGCCAGAAAAGCTCTTTCGGTGACATTTCCGGTGCCGCAAGTTTGATATGAACAAGAAATCGCCTGAAAACCATACCATAGTGCTGACCAAGAAATTCACGCAAATGTTCTTGAGTTTGGGCATAAGCCAAACCCAGCAAACGCATAAAACGAGAAAACTTTTTAGTATCCCCTTCGTAGACCTGATTTGCCGTTGTAACCATCATGCCAAAAAGCTCCTCCAGTTTAAGAGGCGTATCGCTATTACGCACATGGGCTATCAGCTGTTTTTCAAGACTATCGCAAAACGGGGTCAAGGTGCGTTCAAAAACAGCCTGAATCAAACGTTCTTTTGAACCAAAGTGATAATTGACTGCAGCAAGATTGACCTCGGCCTTACTGGTAATCTGCCGTAAGGATGTTTCAGCAAACCCCTTGGTAGCAAACAGATCCTCTGCGGCATCCAGGATGCGATCTGCAGTTGAAGTAGACATTTATATGGCCTGAGTTTTAAACAGTAGTTTTAAACATACGTTTGATGCTCAAGCCTGTCAACCATGATTTTCCAGGGCGAGGTTAATCACTTGACCGCACTGGCTCACCGAGCGTTAGAAGTAATGGGTCAGCATGAGTCTGACAAAACTTTCGTCTTCAAGCATCCCTAGCTTGTTATCAGAACGCAAGGACACATTATCAACAATTACCTGCAAGTTATCGATTGCGGCCGCCACCTCAGGGCTATTGACTCCATAATCAACTATAAGTCCACCCAAACTATCAATAATCTTTTCCAGGTCAGAATCGCCAAATAGCTGATAATCTCTGAGTAAACGTTCAAATTCAGCTTGGGATTGTTGCCGCGTCACCTCCGGCGACGTATCAATTTTATCGACATAAAAAAATATTCCGCTCAAATCAAGCTTCCAGCTTTCTGCAATACGACGACTCGCATTAACTAAAAATATTCCCTCGTTATCATGCGTATCCTGAATTGTCCCCAAGGTTAAACGGGTATCAAATTCGTCATTAAAATTAAGCGTGCCTATCAAAAATACGTCTTTTTCCAAAATTGCCGTAATCGAATCTTTTCGATCATCGTGCATATAGGATACATCCCACATAACATCGTATTTACTGCCAAAAGCCGAACCCCACGTATACTCAAACCCCAATAATCCAGCCGTATAAATACCAATATCATCACCCCTGTATTTGGCACCATCCACGGTGGCACTTTCATATTTAAAATTGTAACCATTCCATATGTAGTTAAGCTCTATACCCAATTGATCTACCTGATAATAGGTAGAAATAATTCCTGGCTGGATAACATTGTAATTAAAGTCAATATCAGGACTTCTATTTGTGCCATGAAACCACGACACGGCCCACTCTAAAGATTCCCAGCTGTGTTGCCATCGGGTCGCATAATCCAAACCATAAATGGATTGATTTCCAAGAGGAATTTGCGACTCATCGGTATTCAATTCAAAGGGCAAGCCAGGACGGCTTTTAGTACCTGGCAGACTAGCCTCCCGAAAACCGGCCAACACATATAAATCGAGAATACCCCAATCCCGTACCAGTGAAATATTTACCATGGGTTGGCCCAATTTGGCACCAAACAAATCTTCAGCCAGGCTGGTCTGATTAATGACGTCAACAACACTGCCCATAAATGAGACGCCCCAAGAAACCTCACGCACACCGGTACGTATTTCCCACGTATCTTCCACATGAACCCACGACAACTCGGAAATATCAAATGTATTACGTTCAGGATCATGCTGATCAAGACGTGCGCGGGGAGAAAAGGTAAACGAATCAGCGCCATCATTCCAATCTTCGAAATATTCCGTACTCATTACAAGCGAGTAATTGCTTCGTGTGTCTGATGTATCACTTGCTTCGGCATAAAAAGTACTTTCCAAACCCACCTCAGAAGTCCACTCACCAGCCTCCGATGCAAAAACCTGTTTTACAAACAAGGTTAAGCACACACAAAACAAAACAAGAATGGATGTTTTCGTTATTTTTTTATAATGGGAAAACACTACAACTCCTCATGGAGACAGGACATTTTTAAGATTCAAAAAAAAATGGGGCTTCAGATATGAAGCCCCAGGGAGGTCAAAATTAACGCGCTCGTTGCAAGCTGTTAGTTGTAAAATCCTTATCTTGTAAACCACTCGCAAATTTAAAATCACCCATTTGCATTTTGGTGCTCTTGTTTGTCTGATGATTGACCATTACTAGCTCAGCAGGTCGCCAGAACTTATCAAGAAATTTTTCATAACCACTAATGGTTAGTGTTTTAAGGTGCGTATTTTTTCTATCCCAGAATTCCGCTTTATATTGACGATGATCTTCCTGATCAATCCAGCTTACTATTTTGGTATATCCAGAATACTGGTCTTTTGGATAAGCTTCCATCACCCAGACTTTGCGCCCATTAAGCTCTTCATCACGCAACCATTTGTACGTGTAATTTTCTAATTTAGCACCACCAAAGTCTTCAAAAGAAAACTCACTGCCGAGAAATGGGCCAGACTTGGCTTTAGACGCTATTTTTTTAACTTTTTTTAATGCGGGTAAATAAAGCCATTGTTCATTTTCCTGATCAGCGTGACCATGTGTTAATAACGCAGTGCCTTTTTGATCGCGTGGTGAATCAAATACGATCAACATTTTATCATCGTCATTCGTGCCTTCTTTTGCAGCCGAGTGCATTTCCCTAACTGTCTCGTCTCCGTTCTTGTTTATTAAAATCATCTTCATGGAGTTGGAGGAATCTACCCAGCCATGACCAACCTTTTCACCATCCTGGGCAATTTTAAGACCCTTTTCTTCGGGTGTTTCAGCCAACGCCGGGGCGACTGCTGTCATTACCAGCGCACCCATGAATAATTTCCTCAACAGCTTTTTCGACATCATTCTCTCCATTGTTATTTTTTATAATCTCTTCAGTGCCATGTATGATCACACCAACCGATCATCTGCCTAAACCCCAATCCAAATGGAAGGTTTATCTGGAAAGGATTCTTCCTTATTGGGAGTTGTTAATCAATAGGTAAAAACATCTTAACTATCGTTGGTACGTTTAAAGGACTTTCATAAAGGCCATGTAGTATCATCAAGCGTGATCATTCAGGTCAACTGTGCATTAGCGTCGTCGCAGCAAAACAAGAATCTTTAAAACAGTTTAAAAGAGTGATTTGCATCCAATGTTGATAGTGGTGTACGCCTAACTCGAAGAGTTTTCAACCCTTGCTTTCATCTGCAAGGCCGATGAGTTTATACAATAACGTTTCCCCGTGGGCTGTGGACCATCATCAAACACATGGCCCAAATGCGCATGGCAATTAGCACACGTCACCTCTACTCGCTGCACGCCATGACTACGATCAACTTCATGTTTTACTACAACAGAATTGATACTTTCCCAAAAACTAGGCCAACCACTGCCAGAATCATACTTCACCCTGGAATCAAACAAAGCGGCACCACAACAAATACACGTATAGATGCCATCAGCCTTGTTATTCCAATACGCGCCATGAAAGGCCTTTTCCGTACCCTTTTCCTGTGTGACACGGTATTGCTCAGGCGTGAGTTTATCTTTTAAATCCCTACTCATAATTACCTCTTCCTACACTGAGTTTACAGTTACGCAGTAATTTTACTAATTCACGCCGCTTGCGCAGTGAAAAAATGATAATAACACCAGAAATCGATGGGCATATGCAAAATAATCGCAGACAAGCAAGGGAAGAGACAGCAAAAACAACCCGCATACATAACAAAGCGTACTATCTACACAGATAGTAGTTGCCTACACAGAGAGTTGCGTTTGATAAAGAAGAAAGAATTGGTCGGGACGACAGGATTTGAACCTGTGACCACCACACCCCCAGTGTGGTGCGCTACCAGACTGCGCTACGCCCCGTTATAGAGAGATACTCAAAAAGAAAGAACGATTCCTGTTTAATAAGGCGGCGATGATACTCAAATCCTTGAATCATTTAAACCGTTATTTTTATTTTTTTCCGTGTTAATACAGTGCATTCACCATGCTTTTGGAAAAACTATGCGTCAAAAAGAACCAGAATTTCCTCAAGTTCTCTGATAATTTTCCCCAACGTTTTATCAGGGAGCGGAGTAGATACAATCTTCTCGTCGCCCTTTTTTATTTCAAGAACCAACTGCGCTCGTGCGCCACTGATCGTAAACCCCTGATCGTAAAGCAAGTTGCGTATTTTGCGCACCATAAGAACATCTTGCTGCTGGTAGTAGCGTCGATTGCCCCTGCGTTTGACCGGATCAAGCATGGCAAATTCCTGCTCCCAATAACGTAATACATGCGGCTTTACGTTACACAGCTCACTCACTTCGCCGATTGTAAAGTAACGTTTGGCAGGAATTTCCGGAAGAGATTCAGTCCTGTTGCTGGTTTTCAGCATAGATTTCTACTCGTGCTCGCAACTTCTGACCCGGACGAAACGTAACCACCCTGCGAGCTGCAATGGGTACATCTTCACCTGTTTTTGGGTTCCGACCCGGCCTTTCTTTTTTATCGCGCAAGTCAAAATTACCAAACCCCGACAATTTGACCGGCTCATTATTTTCTAACGCATTACGAATCTCTTCGAAAAATTGCTCCACCAGCTCTTTAGCCTCTCTTTTATTCAGGCCAAGCTCATGGTAAAGCCTTTCTGCGAGATCTGCTTTGGTAAGAGTGCTCATACTCCTTATTCCCTCAATGTCGCATTAAACTCTTTGCTCAACAAGGCTAGCATACTGCTTACAGCTTCACCTATTTCCTCTTCGCTTAACGTTCTTTCAGCGTGCTGAAGATACAGAGCAATAGCAATACTTTTGAAACCTTCTTTTATTCCCTTGCCGGCATACACATCAAAAATTCGCACCTCACGCAACAAGGTACCACCTTGCTTTTCAATACAGGAAATCAAGTCCCCGGACAAAACCGATTGATGCACCAACAGAGCAATATCCCTTCGTACGCCCGGGAACCGCGAAATATCAGAGCAGACTGGAACCCTGTGCTGCCCAAGCACAGATAATTGTAGTTCAAACAAATAGATAGAGCCATCCACGTTAAACAACTTATTTAAGCCCGGATGAAGTGCGCCCATGATTCCAATAGCAAGCCCTTGTCTTTCTATAAGCGCAGTCTGCCCAGGATGCAAAGCAGAATGCGTGCCAGGACTAAACGCATATTCTTTATCAGGTCCTAGCATTTCGAGAAAGCTTTGAACATCACCCTTTAAATCATAAAAATCAACCTGCGCTCCATCACCTGTCCAATTTTCATTTTGTTTGGGCCCGCACAAAATACCCGCCAAACACTGCCGCTCCTGATAACCCTGAGTACTTGGTAAAAAACAGGTGCCCATTTCAAACAAACGAACGCGATGATGTTGGCGATTTAAATTATGCTCCAGCGTTTTAAGCAATCCAGGCCAAAGACTCATACGCATTTCTGATAGATCGGCAGAAATTGGATTCAATAAACGCAAGGCGCAGTTGTCATCGCCCACAAGTAATTGTTGTAACTTTGGGTCAACAAAACTGTAGGTAATAATTTCCTGATAATCCATATCCACCCAGCATTGTTTCATTCGTGAGATAGAAAGACTGGACTCCGATCGAACGATGGGTTTTAAACTGGTAAGAGGCATTCTTGAAGGAATATTGATATAACCCCACACCCGACCCAACTCTTCTATTAAATCTTCTTCTATACGAATATCAAATCGGTGACTGACTGTATTAACCTTCCAACCTGTATCTGCCTTTGAGAAATCAAGTCCCAAACGAGTTAAAATTGCTTCCACTGCGGTGGATGTCATATCAAAACCCAGCACACGCTTGATGCGTTCAGATCGCAACAAAACAGTTTCCACGCCAGGAAGATTTTCTGTGCTGACCTGTTCTATCACAGGCCCCGGAGTTCCGCCCACAATGTCAATTAATAATTGGGTCGCTCTTTCAATCGCCAATCGTTGCTGCTTATAATCCACGCCTCGCTCAAATCGATGTGATGAATCGGTATGCAATCCATATTGCCGCGCCTGGCCAGCCATAGCGACAGGGGTGAAAAATGCGCATTCCAGAAAAATATTCCGCGTATCAGCATTTACGGATGAATCGATACCACCCATCACACCAGCGATAGCTAGGGGGGCCTTGTCATCTGCAATGAGCGGCGTTCCTTCATGCAGTTTTATGAGCTGGCCGTTAAGCAGCGTAATTTCTTCTCCCTGCTGCGCTCGTCGAACATTAATGCACCCTGTTAGTGCCTCCAGCGAAAAGGCGTGCATGGGCTGACCCAGTTCAAGCAGCACATAATTGGTAACATCAACCACGGGATCAATACTTCTTACACCGCTTCTACGCAGCTTTTCTCGCAACCAAAGCGGACTTTCAACACGATTATCAATATTTCTGATCACCCGTCCAACATAGCGCGGACACAATAGTTGATCGCTAATGTTCACAGGAAACTGTTCGTTGTCAGCAGGCTCTACAGGTTTCAATTCAGGCAGGAAAATTGAAGCGCCTGTCAACAAGGCCACTTCTCGCGCCAAACCACGCAAACTAAGACAATCTCCTCGATTTGGCGTTAAATCCACATCGATAATAAAATCGTTCAGGTTTAAATAGGCGTGGATTGTTTCGCCCACCGGCGCATCGTCTGGAAGTTCAAACAATCCGTCGGAGCTCTCTGCCAATCCAATTTCGCTCGCAGAACACAGCATCCCGAACGAATCATATCCTCTGAGTTTCGTTTTTTTAATTTCCAGCCCACCAGGAAGCACCGCCCCAATTACAGCGCAGGGCACTTTTATTCCAGCCCTGACATTGTTTGCCCCGCAAACAATCTGAAGAACATCTCCCTTGCCCACGGAAACGTCACACAAGGTCAACTTATCGGCATCTGGATGACGCTTTGTACTTAATACTTTCGCAACATAAACCCCGGAAAAAGCATTCACCACCGGGACAATACTATCGACTTCCAAACCCGCCATCGTAAGCTTTTCAACGAGTGCTGTGCTGTCGATATCAGGATTCACCCATTCGCGTAACCATTTTTCACTGAACTGCATCGTTAACCGTTTCCTGAGTTTTTGAGATGATTCCAGCCACTTGTGTTGGCTTCACTGCCCGCAAGACTTGCTCAAGAATATCTATTTAAATTGCTTGAGAAAGCTAATGTCGTTTTCAAAAAAGAGTCGCAAATCATTTACGCCATAACGCAACATGCTCAGTCGTTCAACACCCATGCCAAACGCCAGCCCGGTAAAACGTTCTGAATCAATGCCCGCATGTTTAAACACATTAGGGTGCACCATGCCACAACCCAGCACTTCGATCCAACCACTTTGACCGCAGACACGACAACCTTTGCCACCACAAATAACACACTGAATATCAACTTCAGCCGAAGGCTCGGTAAAAGGAAAATAGGATGGCCTGAAACGTACGGCAGATTCTTTTTCAAAAAAATCACGCAAGAAAGTGGTCAAGATGCCCTTTAATTCGGAAAAACTCACGCTCTCGTCGACCATCAAGCCTTCGACCTGATTAAACATCGGTGTATGGGTCAAATCTGAATCGCAGCGATAAACCCTGCCAGGACAGATGATGCGCATTGGCGGCTCGCTGGACTTCATCTCTTTAACTTGTACAGATGACGTGTGAGTTCGTAACAGAAGGTTGGCATTGAAGTAAAAGGTATCGTGCATGGCACGCGCCGGGTGGTAAGAAGGAATATTAAGTGCTTCGAAATTATGGTAATCATCAACGACTTCCGGGCCGGTCACCGATTCAAAGCCAAGTGTCGAAAAATAATTTTCGATTCGTTCCAGCGTCAGCGTGACCGGGTGTAATCCCCCACGTCCTCGTCGTCGACCGGGTAGCGTTACGTCCAGACATTGTGCAGCCAGCAATTGATCCAGATGACCTTGCTCCAGCTGCTCTTTTTTAAGATCCAGGGCATCCTGTAACGTTTGTTTCAGTTCATTGATTTTCGCCCCCACCTTGGGACGATCTTCAGCGCTCAGTCCGCCCAGTGTTTTAAGCAAATCCGTTACACGCCCTTTCTTGCCCAGGTATTTGACTCTCACCTGATCAAGAACACTTGAACTTGTCGCCTGATTAATTTCGGCTTGCGCTTCAGTTAAGATTTCGGTCAGATTTTCCATGCATCAGTGAATCTTTAATAAGTGATCAGGAAACCCCTGTGGTTTCCCACGGGGATGATCCATAAAAAAATAGGGGAAGAACACCAGGCTCCCCCCCTATCTATCAGTATTCATGGAAGCAAGCCATGAACTTTAACTTTTTAACTTAAGTAACATTGATTTTACAAAGCCAGACATGCCTTTGCTTTTTCAGCAAGCGCTGCAAATGCTGGTTTATCATTCACAGCCAAATCAGCCAGAACTTTTCGGTCAATTTTGATTTCAGCGCGATCAAGACCGTTAATCATACGGCTATAAGACAAACCATGTTCACGTGCACCCGCATTAATACGCGCAATCCACAACGCACGGAATACGCGCTTCTTCTGGCGACGATCCCTGTACGCATATTGACCTGCTTTGGTCACCGCCTGTTTTGCAACACGATAAACGCGACTGCGCGCGCCCATATAACCTTTGGCCAGTTTTAGTACTTTTTTATGTCTTTTTCTGGCTTCTACACCACGTTTTACTCTTGCCATTTACGTATACCTCGAGATAAATAATTAAAATTAGGAACCAGGTAGCATCCGTTTGACAGCAGCTATGTCAGATGGAGAAACCTGGAAAGTCCCTCGAAGGTGACGTTTCCGTTTGGTGGTTTTCTTGGTGAGAATATGATTACGGAAGGCTTTACGGAATTTAAAGCCTGATCCGGTCTTTTTAAAGCGCTTGGCAGCGCCCCTATGAGATTTAATTTTTGGCATTTGGGATTTCCACTGTTTTATACCAATTACAATACATAACCTGCCCCTTTTTTCACATCTGAATGATGTTTAAAAGATGTTTAACCGCGCAAAGTTATACCCTATCTTTTTTTCTTGGGTGCCAGCACCATGATAATCTGCCGGCCATCCGCTTTCGGATGCTGCTCAACAACACTCATCTCGGCTAAATCAACTTCTATACGTTGCAGAAGTTTTAAGCCAAGTTCCTGGTGAGCCATTTCTCGACCTTTAAAACGCATCGAAACTTTTGCTTTATCGCCGTCGTTCAAAAATCGGGTCAAACTACGCAGTTTAACCTGGTAATCGCCTTCTTCTGTTGTCGGACGAAATTTTATTTCTTTGATTTGAGCCTGTTTCTGTTTTTTCTTCTGCTCAACTCGCTTCTTTTTTTCTTCAAAAAGCTGTTTGCCGTAATCCATGATGCGGCAAACTGGCGGATCGGAATCGGGCGATATTTCAACCAAATCAAGTGCCGCACTTAATGCCGCTTGAATTGCCTCTTTCACTGGAACGATGCCTAACTGCTCACCCTCTGCATCAATCAATCGCACATTGGGTGCTGAAATTTCATCATTCAACCTTGGACGCTTGCCACGCCCTTTCTCTTCACGCTTATTTATTCTCGTTTCCTCGTGTTTATTTATGTTCGGCCACGCTTGGCTAATTGAGACACCAGAGTCTTCTGGAATTCATCAATAGACATCACGCCCAAGTCTTCACCTGAGCGCATCCGTACGGCGACCTGCTGATTTTCAATCTCTCGATCCCCAATAACAATCAGATAGGGAATCTTCTGTAAAGTATGCTCGCGGATTTTAAAGCCGATCTTCTCATTTCTCAAGTCTAATTCAACGCGAACACCCTGCTGTTGAAGCTTTGCCTTAATATCTTCACAGTATTCGGCCTGTTTATCGGTAATATTGATCACTACGACTTGTACCGGAGCCAACCAAACCGGGAATGCACCAGCGTAGTGCTCAATGAGCACACCAATAAAGCGTTCGAACGACCCCAGTATAGCCCGATGCAGCATCACAGGTATTTCACGGGCACCACTTTCGGCCACATATTGCGCCCCCAAACGATCGGGCATAGAAAAATCAACCTGAATCGTTCCGCATTGCCACATACGACCAAGGCAATCTTTAAGAGTAAATTCGATCTTGGGACCATAAAACGCACCTTCTCCGGGCAACAATTCCCAAGCCAGGCCTTTGTTATCAAGCGCTGTCGCCAGTGCGTTTTCAGCTTTATCCCAAACCGTATCATCACCGACACGCTGCGGCGGTCGAGTAGACAGTTTGACAATAACCTCGTCAAAACCGAAGTCGCGGTATACAGCAAACAAAAGATCGATAAACGCCGCAACTTCCTGCTGAATCTGATTTTCGGTGCAAAATATATGGGCATCATCCTGATTAAACCCCCTCACCCGCATTAAACCATGCAAGGTGCCAGAAGGTTCGTTGCGATGACAGGCGCCAAATTCAGCCAGTCGCAAAGGCAAATCACGATAACTTTTCAAACCCTGATTATAAACCTGCACATGACACGGGCAGTTCATTGGCTTGACCGCATAGTGACGGCTTTCCGCCTCGGTACTGAACATTTCCTTGCCAAACTTGTCAGCGTGCCCTGAGCGTTGCCACAAGGAAAAATCGACCAGTTGGGGCGTTTTTATTTCCTGATAACCGCTGTTTTGCAAGATCCCACGCATGTACTGTTCAATAACCTGATACACCGCCCAACCTTTGGGATGCCAAAACACCATGCCCGGCGCTTCTTCCTGCAAATGAAACAAGTCAAGTTGTTTACCAATTTTACGATGGTCTCTTTTGCCTGCTTCTTCGATTCGGAGGAGATAGTCTTTAAGGGCTTTTTTGTCAGCCCATGCCGTGCCATAAATCCGTTGCAACATTTCATTGCTGGAATCACCGCGCCAATAAGCACCAGCAACCTTGGTTAATTTAAATGCCTGTAATCGACCCGTATTTGGCACATGCGGGCCCCGACACAGGTCAGTAAATTCGCCCATTTTATACAGCGACAACACTTCCGTTTCGGGAATATCCCTGATCAGCGCAACTTTATACTGCTCACCAATGCCTTCAAAAAACGCAATTGCCTCGTTTCTGGAGAGTTCGATACGCTCAACAGAATAATCTAAAGCCGCCAACTCTTCCATGCGTTGTTCAATTGCAAGCAGATCATCCGGGGTAAAAGGCCGTTCAAATTTAAAATCGTAATAAAAACCGTCTTCAATGACTGGACCAATGGTGACCTGGGCCTCTGGAAACAGGTCTTTAACTGCCATCGCCAACAAGTGGGCTGTCGAGTGACGTATGACTTCAACGCCTTGCGGATCACGCGCCGTAATAATACTTAGCGCAACATCCTTATTGATGACATATGAAACATCTACCAAATGACCATCAACCATTCCGGCCAATGCAGCCTTGGCCAGCCCGGGACCAATAGCAGCCGCCACCGCTAACACAGTGATCGGTGAATCGAAGGCTCGTTGACTATTGTCAGGCAGCGTTATAACAGGCATAAGAAGATCTCATTCAGTGGTGGCCGATACCAAAGGACACATGAAGATATTTAAATCAGATGGCAGGGAAGAAGTTATAAAGGTATTTAGTGTTAATTTATTAAAACCGCCAAGACTTTTAATACAGCACGTGCACTTAAAAGTACTTGGTAGGCACGAGCAGGCTCGAACTGCTGACCCCCACCATGTCAAGGTGGTGCTCTAACCAACTGAGCTACGCGCCTTCTAACACTACACCGTCTTACCGATTTACAGTGATAAAAAGAGCCGAAATTATAAGGAGAAATACACTATGACGCAAGCACTGATCCAATGTGTTATACGTCACTTTTTAATTTCCGTGAGAAAAATAGTCACACGGCCTTGTGCACAAGCCTCATAATAGACCTCTCAACAGGCACATTTCCCGCTAAAAGAAACCCATCAAGCTACCCGTGAATAGACCCTCGCCAAAAAAGAAACTGTTATGGATCGTCGCCTTGGGCAACGATTGCCGTGGTGACGATGCCATTGGTCCCTTGCTCATCGAAGGTCTGCAAACGACTTTTCCGTGCCCGTCAATCGACTACAGCTGGCATTATTTGCTTTGTATAGAAGACGCTCTGATCCTGGATAATTACGATAACGTGCTTTTTATTGATGCCAGCGTCAGCTGTCAAACGGCATTTGAAATTGACCTGGTGCATCCAAGTAGCGCGACCAGTTTTACCAGTCATTCACTGGCACCGGCTGACTTATTAAAAATCTTTCAAACCTATATTCACGGGCAAGCTCAGGAAAAACCAAAAACCTGGTTACTTGCGGTACGAGGATATGCGTTTGAGTTAGGAGAAAGTCTGAGTACGGGCGCCCAAGAAAATATGGAACAGGCCTGGACTCACCTGAATCAGGGACTCCCTGCCTATTTTTGCCTGATGACGCTCTATCGTTTACTTATCACTAACGATTAATTTTTTTGCGCCAAACGGATACCCGGCGGCAAGGCATCGCCCCAGATTTTCTTTTCATCCATGGCATTGAGCTCGATCACTTCTTCAACCATGTTAATCCAGCTTTGAGGTGCCCGATGCGTTGTGAGTTTTGCACTCACCTGTTGGCGCAGATGATCGTTGATATCCCGCTGACGATCACCACTTTTACGCGCCAGCGTTACGGCCGCCAGCGGTGCCTGAGCAAGGGTTTTCCAATCGAGCTGCAAAATTTTTTCCAGACTATTTTCTACCAATGCGAGCGGCAGCACATTATGAGTGCTGCCATAAAGCGGCACGCGCGCGCCCAAACGACCCAGCGCCCACCAGCATTGCGCGCTTTCGGACGATTTTCCCAACCGGGTTATTAACCATTGCGCCAGTTGTATTTTTTTATCCAGGTTAATATTTTCCAGACTTACCGCCAGCTGCAATAAATCATCCAGCGCTAGATAGCCTTTGTTTTTGAGTGCCTCAAGGTGTGCTTTGGATTTTTCTGGCACGGGTTGCAGGTAAGGCGCAATGTCATCAAAAATCATTTCCTGCGCTTGAGCATCAAGACCACCTGAAATACGTCGCCAGAAATTCCACCAATCGGCCCAGACAATGGATTCTTTTTTATATTGCAAGCCTTCGCGGTAGAGTGTTTTAACGTGCTCTATGCGCCAGGCATCCAGCGGAAAACCCAAACCCGGACGCAAGCAATAACCCGCCAGGTTGTACCAGACACGTTCATGATCCTGACTACGCCGTCTTTTTTTGAGCCCGTTTAATAAGCTTAGGGACAAATCTCTCAGCAAAGGCATATCCCATTGCTCTCGGGAGCCCAGCATTTTTTCCAGATCATTACGCAGCTTTTTCACCGCGTTAGATTCCACCGTACGCGTGCGCGCGCCATAAACGTTTTCAATTAACTGGCGGGCCTGCGCCAATTTGGGATGGCTACTGTATTGCGCAGGCGCTTCGTCAGTGTCATCCCGCAGATCAAATTCCAGGAGCCAGCGAATACGGACATCGTCCACCGACACTATTTGCACTTCAAGCGTACCAATATCTGTCAGCATGGCAGCAAGCCTGACGCACGCTTCATCACCCTGAATGGAGCCACGTTTTTTCATGACGGTCATCAGCGGGGGCAGTATAGGAAAGTTATCATCCGCAAAGGTCACCAGCTGGCCCGGCTCATAGACTGCATCCAGCGTGGACGAGGCCAGCTCAAATTGCACCGGTGCGCCCAGTTTTAACAGAAATTGCTGATCGAGACTAAAGGCCTGGTTTTCCTCACTGGCCTTGGGCAGAAGACAGATGCCCTGCGCCACTTTTTTATCTAACACCAGAAAATAACTGCGCGCTGAACCGCCGCCGATTTTTGTCTGATGGCCACGTTGTGCCAAACCCGATGCCACCGCGCCCAGCGCCACCGCCAAATCGGGACGTGTATTTTCAAGCACCCGAACCGGCGCACCCTTCCAGCGCTGCAACTGTTCAGTGAGCCGTTGCACCAGCAAGGGGCTGTTAAACAAACCGCCATTGAGCAGAAGGGCATCCGGAATCGCCACCTCATCCGCCCTCAAACCCAAAGCATCTGCACTGGCACGCTGATAACGCAACAAAAAAGCCGCAATATGGCGGGTAATGGCGGGGTCAGCCACATAGGGCAAACCAAACTCAAGCAGCGCACTGCGTTTACTTTTGGGCGTATCGTCCAGCGCTACCTGAGGCAGAAAACCTTCCAACACCAGTTGCCGGACGTCTTCAGCGTACAACTCAACGGACGTCGCACCACCTATCAATCGGGAACCACTGCCCAACACGGTCACAGTCGCTTTTTCTAACGATTCATTCGATAACAAACGTTCTTTGGCCACACAACACTGCTGAACCAGCTGGGAAAAAGACGCCGCATTGAGCTTTTTATTCGCTTGCAGCAATTGCCTTTCCGCCAGATGCGCGAGCGCGAGATCAATATTATCGCCACCCAGCATGAGATGATCACCCACACCAATACGCGTTAAAACAGGCGCCCCCTGTTCTGGATGGGTAATTTTTATCAGCGTAAGATCGGTCGTGCCGCCGCCAACATCACACACTAACAGAAGCCTTGAGCCGGCCAGCTGCTGGTCCAGATGCTGCTGATTACGGTGAAGCCAGTCATAACACACGGCTTGCGGTTCTTCGAGCAAACGAATCTGCTGCAAGTCTGCAAGTTTGGCGGCTTTGAGCGTCAGCGTCCGGGCGCTTTCATCAAAAGATGCCGGCACAGTAAGCACCACATCCTGCTGCTGCAAAGGAAAGTCAGGATGTTGTTTATTCCAGGCATCACGAACATAGGCCAAATAACTGGCGCTTGCCGCCACCGGTGACACCTTGGCCACGCCCTCAGCCGCACCCCAGGGCAGAATCGCCGCAGAACGATCAACGCCCGAATGAGACAACCAGCTCTTGGCGCTAACCACAGAACGCCCCTCGACCTTGGCACTGAGGATACGAGCAAAATGACCGAACACCGGCGGCGGATCATCATTGGTACCGAGATTAAACCAGGGTAGTTGCAACTGATTTTCAGGCAATTCCCCTGCGGCCGGGTGATAACGCAGCGAGGGCAACAAGGGCAAAGCCTTGAGCTCGCCAGGCGCAATAAACTGCTCAATTTCAAACAGGTGAATCTGATTGGGCGCCGTGTCCAGGTCAACATAAGCCACCACGGTGTGCGTGGTGCCCAGATCAATACCAACAATGTAACGCGATGTATTTAATGTCATGGTTTTCTTGGGTTCACATCAAGACGAAACGGCATCACGGACATTAAATTCAACATTCCAGCGCTGCCCGCCTTTTAACGCCAGAGCCTCAAGCTTGAGTGTGCCGACTTCGGTCAACCGCGCATGCAATTTCACCGCAATGATATCGCCCCGTTTGACACCTTCGGCAGGCAAATTCACTGAAATGCTTTCCAGCTCCTCCAACTCATTTTCAGACCAATGTTCCAGCAATGTCCCGACGACGTCATTTTTTCTGCTGCTTGAACTGTAAAAACGAAAGACCGCCGGCTCGCCCACAACCAGGCCAAATTCCTCGTCGGGCACTGCCGCCTGACTGCCCTCTTCCATGCCATAAGGCGCAATACAATAGGCCTGCACGGGCGGATCAAAACCAGGCACCGCAGGCATGGCGCTTTCAATACCCACGTAATAACTTCGGGCAGAACCTCCGCGTATTTTTACCCCGTGGCCACAACGCACATACGCGTAATAAGCCGCTCCCTGCGCCACCGCATGATCAAGATCTGCATGTGCCAGCACTTTTACCGGTGCTTTTCCAGCAAACTCCAACCAGTTATTGAGCGTACCCAGCAAACGTTCGGCAAGCGAAGGTGCTTTAAACACACCACCATTAAAAAGCAAAACGCTGGGATACAGCACCTGACGCTGCGCAGCGCTTTGTTCACTATTATTACCCTGATTCGCCAGAAACTCGGCCAGATGACGCGTAATGCCGGGGTCCTGGGCAAAAGGTAAACTTTTTCGTGTTAATGCCGCACGCGGACGTTTGACAGGCGACTCATCAATAGTGACCTGCGGGAAAAAACCTTCTACCAGCGTCGTTAGAACGTCGCCTCGCGTCAGCTCGGTACGCAAACTGCCACCGATAAGACTGGCACCACGGCTGGGCACCACAACAGGCACCGCTGTGAGCTGATCATTGAGCAAGAGCGCTTCCTTGGCCAGTCGACAGCCGTGCGTTAAACCCTGCAATTGCCAGTGTTCGAGTTTTTTACCCTCTTTTTCAAGTTTGCTTTTCAGCACATAAGCCAGCGTCAAGTCCATGTTGTCACCGCCGAGCAGGATATGATCACCCACGGCAATACGTTCCAACACCAGCTCACCGGCTTCAGCTACAACATTAATCAGCGAAAAATCAGTGGTGCCGCCGCCGACGTCCACCACCAGAATCACATCACCGACCGTCAAACACTTACGCCAGGCATCAGCCTGCATATTCAGCCAGCCATACAGCGCTGCCTG
>DAIRVL010000025.1:0-21327 GCA_036802845.1 Pseudomonadales bacterium
GTGCTTAAGGCCGCGCGGGTGTCGTCACTCATGGCGCCGGGCGGACCGGCATTGCCCACAGGCGGTGGCACGGGTTCGTACTCCGGTAATTCAAAGAAACGGTACACTGATTTGGCGACATTAACTGAATCGCTAAAAAAGTGATCAGCATTAATCAGCAGAATATTTTCTTTTTTGAAGCACTGATACAAACACTTTAAAAAAGGTAAATAAATACTGTGCTGAATATAGCCCCCGCAACCGGCGCCCGCGAGGGTGATGCCTGTGGTTGCATGTTGGGTGCTGGCGTCGAGTTCCATTTTAATCAAGTCATCAAAACCGGGAAAATCAGCCCATAACTTGTCTTTTTTCAGTTTGTTTAAAAAGACCTGATCCCAGCGCCAGTGAGAAAAAGTTCTGTCTATGGGATTGCGCATGATCATCACCACCTTGCCATTAGCATTAACATTTCGTGCTAACAAGGGAAAGAGCAGTGAAGGAACTACCGGGGAACAATAGGCAGTTCGGGCGAGCTGATATTTTTCTTCAATGGCTTGTTTTTGTTTGCGCGTAGGAAACTGTGCTTCAAGCAGCCGCGACAATGGGGCTTCACGCATGCCGATTTCCTTGGCCAGCGGCAAAACCATGCAGGGGTGCTGCATAATATAGTCAGCAAGTTGGGTGGTGCCTGAGCGCACAGCCCCAATGCTGAAAAAGTCGGGTGTTACCCGGTTTTTGTTATTCAGGGAGCGAATGGCGGTTCGCCACAAAGGCGCTTGCATAAAGTAGTAGGGTTGAAATTGACGGCGCATATGAATGCCCAGCTTTTTGAAACCACTGGCCTCGGTATAGGCCATGTCAATTTCTGCCGCGTGCTGGATGATACGCAATTTTTCGGGGTCGGGTTTTAAGTAGGAGAGTTTTGATTCGTTCATGCTCATGTCTTTGTGAGAGTGATTAGAGGGGCTTCTGTTATTGTCGCTCATCAGGGCATTTTCTGCCGAAAGAACACTTCCAGTTTTAGCGTTAGTGATGTTCGTGCGTCATAATTAAATTCTCTGGGATAGTTCACTTCAGGAATAATGTTAAAGTAAAGCCAGTCTTTATAGATCAGCTGGCGGTAATGGGCAGACAAGAAATATGAGTTGACCACGGTATAGGAGGCGCTTTCTTCAAAAACACCGAATGTGTATACCACTCCTTTCTGGGGCCCAAGTTGCTGCAGAAGATTGAGTGTTTGTACGGCCTCCAGCGTGTCACGTTCCTGCGTCCAGGCAATATCCGTTTTGCCTTCAAACAGCAGCATGTCATTGATGCTTCGTTGCAAAGCCAGTGTATTAATAGCCTTGTAACCGCCCGAATGAAAGTAGGCGACGCGAAAGCGGTAGGGGACATTCCATGCATCACCCAGTGTCCAATCACGTTCAGCATCAAAACGCACAAAGGGATCAAAAACACCTCTAATGCCAATACGTGCTTTAGTATCCCAGTGCGCGTCTAATTTTTTTACGCGTTGAAAAAATGCGGATACTGAATCCACTTCAGCCTGATTACCAATAAGACTGGGACGGTTCTTGTCACTGAGAGATTCCTGTTCTTCTGGATTGTTTTCAATGACCAGCTTGTATTTTTTTTCAGTGGACGGTAAATCCAGGCGAAATTTTATATCGGTTTCATCCACATAGTTCCCACCTTCGCCCCATTGTCCACCCAGGGTCAGTCGGACATAACTTTCGTTGATATGGGCAAGGTTGTTGGGACCGGCAAAAAAAGTATCCATGTTTCTGGCAAATTGATCAACCTGGCCGCTCCATGCATCCCGGGTGTCAGACAATTGATAGGCTCTTTTTTGCCAGGCAGGTACGGGTTCTGCAATGCATTGACTCTTTTCGGGGTTGGGTGATATTGAAATCGCATGCGTATTGTCTTTATCGATTGACGAGGCGAATGCCCCGGAAGCGATCACGAAAAATAGCCACAATATACTCTGTCGCAGCAGACGGATGCCTAACCTGCGCAGTCTGCCTGAAGATTTTTTGCTTTTGGCTGATAGGCCGTTTCCCTGCATAGGTCTGAAGGTGGAATCCTTGTCATAAGGGAATAATGTGGGGTGCTTTTCGATCAGGCTGGAAAAATGTACTACTATGTACCCATGCGTATATAACATCAGGATCAAATGTAAAGTGTAGATTAAGACCTGTGGAAATTCGCTATTCCCAGGAAATAGTTATAACCGATCTCATAAAAAAAGCAATTTAGAGTGTAGTAGAGTATATGGATATCAGTCATTTGTCTGAAAAAGAACTTATTGAGTTGAATCGCCGTATTATTGAGCGATTAAAACAGTTGGAAATTCTTAAGCATCAGGAAGGTGGATCCGAATGGCGTTTGGGTGAGCGGGTGTGTTTTGAGCCGGCGACCGGCACCGTGATTACAGGCACATTGGTCAAGTTTAATTCCAAGACGGTTTGCGTATTGACCGATCAAGGTGAAAAGTGGAATGTCTCACCTCGTTTTTTGGTTAAACTGCGCCCCTCTAGAGAACGGCATAAAAAAGGGAATATTATCCAGCTTCCCTCGTAACAAGCCCTGTGTTGTCTGTCATGTTATCCTTGCTACCTTGAGTAGGTTAATGCGCTTTGGTTTGCACACTGTCTGATTTTTAGCTGAGTTACACCGAATAGGTGTCACATCTTGATGTGCAAACTGCGCGCGTGAGTTAAGTCCCCTGAACGAAGATAAACTATGACTGATCTTGCAAGTATTGAACACGTTTCCCTGAAAGAGTACACGGAAAAAGCCTATCTCGATTATTCCATGTATGTCATTTTGGACAGAGCCCTGCCGCATATTGGTGATGGTCTCAAACCGGTGCAACGGCGCATTATTTATGCGATGTCCGAACTGGGGCTGAAGGCCTCCGCCAAATTCAAAAAATCGGCGCGCACAGTGGGTGATGTGCTGGGTAAGTTTCATCCGCATGGCGATTCCGCGTGTTACGAAGCCATGGTGTTAATGGCGCAATCTTTTTCCTACCGTTATCCTTTGATCGAAGGTCAGGGTAACTGGGGTTCGCCGGATGATCCAAAATCCTTTGCCGCCATGCGTTATACCGAAGCGCGGCTGTCTGCGTTTGCTGATCTGTTATTGCGCTCACTGGGTGAAGGCACCGTTGACTGGCAAGCCAATTTTGATGGCACCCTGGAAGAGCCCCGGCTTTTGCCAGCACGTTTGCCGACCATTTTATTGAATGGTGCCAGTGGTATCGCCGTGGGCATGTCAACCGATATTCCTTCGCATAATGTGCGTGAAATCGGTTTGGCCACGATGCATTTGTTAAACAATCCCGGTGCGTCGTTAGATGATTTATGTGAATTTGTGCTGGGCCCCGATTTTCCGACAGAAGCGGAAATTATTACGCCTCGGCACGAAATGATCCAGATGTATGCCACTGGCCGTGGCAGCATCAAAATGCGGGCCGTGTATGAAAAAGAAGATGACGAAATTGTCATTACAGCCCTGCCGTATCAAACCTCGGGCGCCAAGGTGCTGGAGCAAATCGCACAGCAGATGCAGGCAAAAAAATTACCCATGGTGCTTGATCTGCGCGATGAATCTGATCATGAGAATCCAACCCGTCTGGTGATTGTGCCGCGTTCCAGCCGCATTGATATTGAAGCGCTGATGAACCATCTTTTTGCCACCACCGAGCTTGAGCGCAGTTATCGGGTTAATCTGAATATGATCGGTCTGGACGGCCGGCCTCAGGTGAAAAATCTGGTCGGTATTTTGAGTGAGTGGCTCGAATTCCGTATGATTACCCTGCGACGGCGCTTGCAATACCGTCTTGATAAGGTGCTGGAGCGCTTACATGTGCTCGATGGTTTGTTGATTGCTTTTCTTAATATTGACGAAGTCATTGCTATCATTCGCAATGAAGACGACCCAAAAAACGTGTTAATGGAGCGTTTTGCGCTCTCTTCGATTCAGGCCGATGCCATTCTTGACCTGAAGTTAAGGCACCTGGCCAAACTTGAAGAAATGCGTATTCGGGGCGAACAGGATGCGTTAGCTAATGAACGCGATACGCTTGAAAAAACGCTTGGCTCTAATGCCCGCCTGAAAAAACTGATTGCCACCGAAATTGAAGCTGATATCGAAAGCTATGGCGATGAACGCCGCTCGCCTATTGTCTTGCGCACAGAAGCAAAGGCTCTGGATGAAACCCAACTGATTTCATCTGAACCGGTGATGATTGTGTTGTCGGAAAAGGGTTGGGTGCGTGCCGCCAAAGGCCATGACGTGGACCCCACTACACTGAGCTACAAATCCGGTGATGCCTATCTGGCGTCAGCCTTGGGTCGCAGTCATCATAATGTTTTGTTTCTCGACAGTAGCGGACGGTTTTATACCTTGCCCGCACACAGTTTGCCTTCGGCCAGAGGTCAGGGTGAGCCCTTGAGTGGCCGCCTGAACCCGGATTCTGGCGCACGTTTTCTGGCTGTTGTGGTCGCTGAAAATGATCAGCAGCGCTGGTTGATCACTGCCGATGCCGGTTATGGATTTATTGCCACCAGTGATGATTTGATCACAAAAAATCGTGCCGGCAAGGCCGTGCTAAATCTGTCTGAACAGTCGCTACCCTTGATGCCTGTTGCAATCAATGAAGACGATAGCTGGATTGCTGCTGTCAGTGATGAGGGCCGATTATTACTCTTTCCCATGACTGAGTTGCCGCAAATGGCGCGGGGCAAGGGCAATAAAATCATCGGGGTAGCCGGGCGCCATAAGAGCGGTGATCTTATGCTCGGATCTGTCAGTCTTCGTGAACAAGATGCCTTGGTGATCTATGCCGGCAAACGTCACCTGACACTAACGCCGGACGAGTGGTCGCATTATCAAGGCGAGCGTGGTCGTCGTGGCAGTAAGCTGCCTCGTGGTTTTCAGAAGATATCCCAGTTATCGGTTGTGAGAAAAGACGCGCTTTAAGAGTAAAAAGCGCATTTTATGCGCTTTTTACTTTGTTTCTTCTTGCTATAGTCTGAGGCGCAAGCATGAGCCGCATTGATGATCAGGGCTTGTCGTCGATTGAGTCTTGTTTAATGGACTCAATATTTTTCAGAATTTTTTCTGCACGTTCATGATTCTGACGATACGCGGGATTGTTTGGATCGAGCTCCATGAGTTGTAGCCAGAGCGCATCAGCCTCGGCTACTTTTTCCTGTAAGTAGAGCTGATCGGCGTCCACGGATAAGCGATCAGCATACTCGTGAATTTGTTTATCGGCACGTGCGAGCAATTGCTGAACTTTTTTATCCTTGCTGTTAGTTTCTCTGAGCTTTTCAGCAAGGACATGTGCGTCTTTGTAATCATTCTGCGCCAAGGCATCTTCAAGATTTTTTAATTGTTCTTTTAAAGCGAGGGCTTGTGCCTGGATGTGGGTTTCGGTTGCGGCGGTGACTTGTTCTGACGCAGAACTAACAAGCGCTTCGCGTGCCAGACGTGCTGTTTTTTGTGATTGTTGATTGAGCGTATTTCTGAGTGTCTGGAATTGTTGTAATTCCTCACGAGACAGCACATTCGTATTGATGGCATTGAGGCATTGGGATGCCTGTTCGGACACGCCTTTTGATAGGTATTTTTGGGCACAGTATAAAAGCGCGCTATTTATCTGGGCTTGTTCTTCTTTAAGGCCGTTGATGCGCCATTTTTTAAGCATGGAAGGGGTATTAATCAGAACGGTTTCTTGCACGCGCAATTCACTTTTTAACCAAAGTGAGCGTTTGATGAGCGCCTCAAGTTCAAGCGTTTTTATTTCACGGGCATTGAGATCGTGATAGGTTTTTTGCGCGGCCAGAAGCTGACGATCGTTGGGATAGGCGCTGAGTGTCTTGCTAATAATATTTTCAGCATCAGCAAATTGCCTGGTTTGGGATAAACGCTGCGCTTCGCTGATCGCTTGATTAACGGAGTAGTTCGTTTGGGCTGCATACGAGGGTGTTGCCAGGTCATTGACGCGTGCAGGCGAGGGCGCCTGCGTTGCGCACGCCTGTATAAAAATACAAAAACAAAGCAGACAGAAGCGGGGGCGTTTAATTTTCCTGCGTAATGTCGACCGAGCTGTTAAGTAAAGCCAAAGCCTGTTTTTCAATAAGGACACGGAATTTTGAACCTACATCAGTGACTACAAATGTTCGAAGTGGTCGGGATTTTCCCTTGAGCGATAGCATTTTTGGCGGAGCCAGGACTAATTTACGCTCAGACGGGTTTTCTGGCGTATTTTCTACTTCACGATTAACGTCTTCGCTGATAATAATTTCTTCGGCTTCGGCAGCGCCACACAGGCGCGAGGCAATATTAACCGTGTTGCCAACGACCGTGTATTGCAGATAACCGTTTGATCCAACCGTGCCGGCCAGCATGCCGCCACAATGGATACCGATTTTAAACTTAATAACGGCAGAATTATAGCGGCTGCGTTCATGAGAGATGTTGAGCTGATCAACCAGACGCATCAAAAGCAGCGCACAGCAGATGGCGTGCATGCCATGACTGGGGTCATTTTCTGCTTCGCCGAAGAGGATCATTGCCCCATCCCCCATGTATTTATCTACCGTACCATTGTACAGGCGGCTGGCTTTAACGATGAGCGTGTAATAGTCGTTGAGCAAGTGTTCGACTTCCTGCGGTGGCATTTTCTCGCACATGGCCGTGAAGCCGGCAATGTCGATAAATAAGACACTGGCGTTGATGTGTTTGCTTGGAACGCGCGGTTGCTCAGGATTGGCCAGAATGTTGGTGGCTATATTGGGTGTGACATATTGACTGAACGAGCTGGTGATTTGCTCGCGTTCTTTGAGCCCGACGGCCATGGAGTTGAAATGACGAATCAGTTGACCTATTTCATCGCTGCGTTCATTCGGAATGCGTGTATCAAAATTTCCGCCCGCAATGCTGTCTGTGGCAGCAATAAGTTGCTTCAGTGGGCGCGTGATATTTCTGCTGACAAGGATCGATAAAATAATAGCAAGCATAAACGCGGCAAAGGTGGCTATTGTCATGCCCGCGAGGGTTTGTTTAAAGGTGCGGGTAATTGCATCTTTGTTAAGACTGATTTGCGCGTAACCTACGATTAAATCCTGGAAAATAATCGGTTCTACAAAATAGGTGGTTTGATTTTTTACATCGTTATTTTGCAGGGAAATTAATTTTTGTTTGCTGATAGGAATATTCGGTGATGCGGCAAGCACTTCACCTTTGGCATTAAAAAAGAGCGCAAAGTCGATGTTATCGTCCTCTGCCAGTTTGGTGGCGATGACATTGAGACTGAGTAAATCTTCGGCAAGTAATAACTCTGCTGCAGAGCGTGCTGATTGGGTGGCAATGGCGTTGCCGAGCGTTTTGGTCTGGCTTTCGAGCAAGTCACTGAGCGTATGATAGATGCTGGTCCATAACACCCCGAGTATCAGTGACGTGAGCAAAACAAAACTCAGCGCGATTTTGTGAGCGACGGGCAGGTGCGTGGGATTCCATTGTTGCAGGAAAGTGAGGCGAGACGTTTTTACGGGCGTCATAGTGTCATTCATGTGATGGATTGATATTCCGAATTAAGACGTTTGCAGGAGTTCTATGTGCCTGTGCTTTATTTGTTTGTACCTTTGTACTTTATTTATTTGTACATAGTAGACGATTTTCTATATACCTATTCTGAATCGCAAGTGACTCAGTATAATAGCAGCTTGCTACGTTTTTGGGGCACTTGCGTGTGAGTGAAATATATCTGTTACAAGTGGCTGGGCAGAATGAAGGGCATTTGACCCGGGAAATTCTTTCTTTGCTGGGCCAGCATCAGGTGAATGTGCTGGATATTGGCCAGGCGGTCATTCATGAGGCCTTGACCTTGGGGGTATTAATTGAAATTCCCTCAGCTACGCAGTCACTCCCTTTGTTAAACGCGCTGGATGTTCTTGGCAAAGAAAAACGGGTCAAACTTTGGTATACGCCGATCAGTCGGACTAACTATGACGAATGGGTGGGTTTGCAGGGCAACAACCGCTACATCGTTACACTTCTGGCCAGAAAACTGACCGCTTTGCAGATTGCCACCGTTATGGCTGTGATCGATTCGTCCAATATGGTGGTGGATAATATTACGCGTTTGTCGGGACGCGTTGAGCTTGAAGAGCAGCTCGCCGGACACACCATGTCGAGCGTCGAGTTGTCGGTGCGGGGCACCGTGGAAGGATTTGCCGGATTACGTGCGCAGTTTCTGCGCATTGCCAATGAAATGGATATCGATATCGCCTTTCAGCAAGATAACGCCTTTCGCCGCAATCGTCGTCTGGTTGTGTTTGATATGGATTCCACCTTGATTGATGCCGAAGTCATTGATGAACTGGCACACAGGGCCGGGGTTGGCGAGCAAGTATCGGCGATTACTGAGCGTGCGATGCAGGGTGAACTTGATTTTAAACACAGTTTTACCCAGCGTGTGGCTTTGTTGCAGGGTTTGCCTGAGTCCGTTATGGAGGAGGTGGCGGCCACCTTGCGACTCAATGAAGGTGCGGAGCAGCTGATTCAAATTCTAAAAACCCTGGGTTACAAAACTGCAATAGTCTCGGGCGGGTTTAATTATTTTGGCCACTATTTACAACAGAAACTGGGCATTGATTACGTCTATGCCAATGAGCTGGAAATTAAAAACGGGCGGGTCACGGGGCAGGTGGTCGGACAGGTGGTGGATGCCGGCCGCAAAGCGGACATCGTGCGTGAAATAGCTGCCCGAGAAAATGTCAGTTTGGAGCAGGTAATTGCTGTGGGTGATGGTGCTAACGATCTGCAAATGCTCAGCATCGCCGGATTGGGTATTGCCTTTCGCGCCAAACCCTTGGTGAAAGAAACGGCGCAACATTCGATTTCAACCTTGGGTCTGGACGGTATTCTTTATTTGATTGGCGTCAGAGACCGTGACCGGCCTTTATTGCTTAATCGTCGATGAGTTTGTTTTATCACCCTTCATGTGGATTTAAAAAATACGATGAAAACAAAAATAACGAGTCTGTTTGGTATTAAATATCCGATTATATTGCCGGGCATGAGCTGGGTGTCAGATCCGGAACTGGTGGCAGCAGTGAGCAATGCCGGTGGCTTGGGTATTTTAGCCTGTGGCCATCGCCTGCCATCGGAAACCCGCGAAGCCATTGAAAAAGTAAAATCCCTGACCGATAAACCCTTTGGTGCAGGCTTGACTTTACTTTACCCCACCGTACGGCAGAACGCTGACGTGGTGGCTGAGTATGAAGTGCCGGTGGTTAACTATTCCTTGGGTAAGGGTGACTGGCTGACGGAAAAAATTCATGCGTATGGCGGCAAAGTTATTGCGACGGTTATCAACGAAAAGCACGCGCTTGCTGCGCAAAAAAGTGGTGCCGATGCGTTGCTGGTGACGGGGCATGAAGCGGCTGCGCATGGCGGAGCCGTTACTTCGCTGGTGCTGATTCCTCAACTGCTTGCGCACGTGACTATTCCGATCGTGGCCACCGGTGGTTTTGGTGACGGTCGGGGTTTATTGGCGGCTTTGTCATTGGGCGCAGAAGCCATCGCCATGGGCACACGTTTTGCGGCATCAATAGAGAGCCCCATTCATCAATTAACCAAAGAGGCCATTGTTCAAAAACAAAGCACCGACACGATTTATTCTGATCGTTTTGATGGCATCTATTGCCGGGTCATGAAGTCCCCTGGTTCGGAGCGGGTGATTGCCGAGGGCGAGGCGTTACCACGTGATCAATTAGCCGGGCACGCCATGAATGCCTTCCAATCGTTGATGAAAGCAATCAAAGAAGGTGACCTGGAGCAGGGTGTGCATTTAAGTGGCCAGGTACAAGGTCTGATTCATGACATCCTTTCCTGCGACGACATTATCCAGCGTGTGATGTCTGAGGCCGAAAGCACCTACGACAGGCTGACGCGCATGCGCGCAGATTCATAAACGGGTGACGTCGATTTTAATGGCACGTGTTAAATTTTTCAGACCGTAGCGTGAGGGTGTTGTGATGCTTGCAGAAACGTTTTATGTTCCGGCACCCTTGCCTGACATCGTCAGCGAGCAAACATCTGATTATTGTTTTCTTTATAATGCCATTCTGGATGAAAGTGGCGCGGCACATTACTTGTGTTATGAAACGCAGCGGGATTTTCATTCCGTGCCGAGAACGCACGCTATTGTGTGTTTTCGTACGTCGACAGTGGGCGCGGTGGTATTGGATCTTGTGCAGCCCTACGGCTGTTTCACCTATGACGAAAAGGGTTTGTGTGAACAAAAAGGACTTTTTTTACTTGAAAACTCGCCCGAAATTAACGCTCAGGATTCACTGCATTTTTTTATGTCTACCCCTGCGGGCGCATTGGAAGTGATCTGTGCCAGCCTTGAGCTGGTCAAGGTTTCTTATCATGATGCCAGTGCGCAACTGGCATTAACACGCTATTTACAAAATACCTGAGCTGCTTTTTTAGTTATTGTATTTGCTCTTCATGATCAGGCCTTGAGCCCGGGTTTTCGGCCGCGTCCGGTTCTGGTAAGCGCCAAATATAAGTGGATACAGCGATGGCTGTGATCAGCATAAATGCTTTTACTTGCCAAAGAGGAACGATGAGCATGGAAATGGACATCGTGAACCACATAAGCAGCAAGGTATAACGTTTAGCCTGACGTGGCAGGCCCTTGCCGTCAAGGTAGGCCAGGATGTATCGGCTTAATACCGGATGCGTCAGCAACCATTGGTAAAAACGCGTCGAACTGCGCACATAACAAGCCGCTGTTAATAACAAAAATGGTGTGGTGGGTAAAACGGGCAAAAATATGCCCAGCACGCCCAGAGCCAGAGAAACGCTGCCTAAGACCAGTAAAAAAAGACGCAGTGTTGAACTCGATACGAGGCGATGATTAACGGATGCGTCGCTATGATCGTTTGTTGTGCTCATATTTTTGCAAGGGCAACATGTGCATTAATTTAAATATTTTCACCTGCCTTATTGGCGACCATAGAGATTGTTCAGCTGCCGGCATCGTGTGCTTAAATTTGAGGCTAGCTGTTCCCAGTCAAAACGCCAGTGCCAATTGCCTTCGCAGGTGCCGGGTGTGTTCATTCGGTGAGTGGCATCCAGGCTCAGCAGGTCCTGAAAGGGCATAATGGCCAGTTGAGCGACAGAGGCCAGTGCACAGTGAATAAGTGGCCAGGGCATGGCGTCCTTCGGGTGGCCCAAGTAGTCGTTGACCCGTTCTTTTTCGTGGGGCGATAAAGCGTTATACCAGCCCAGACTGGTGTTGTTGTCGTGGGTGCCGGTATAAACAACACAGTTCTGCACGTGGTTATGCGGCAAATAGGGGTTGTGATTGTCCGAATCAAAGGCAAACTGGAGTACTTTCATGCCAGGCAATTTGAAGGCATCTCGCAGCGTAATGACCTCAGGCGTAATCAGACCCAGGTCTTCCGCAATAATAGGCAAGCAGACATGGTCTTTGGCTAATCGCTTAAACAGTTTTTTACCGGGTGATTTGTGCCAGTGACCGTGTATGGCAGTGGACTCTTGTGCCGGTATTTCCCAGCACGCTTCAAAGCCTCTGAAATGATCAATACGTATCAGGGGTACGTATCGCAGCAGATGATTAATACGTTGAACCCACCAGTGAAAGTCATCTGCCAACATGCGTTCCCAGGCATACAGAGGATTCCCCCAACGTTGCCCCTCAGCCGAAAAATAATCAGGTGGAACGCCGGCAACAGCGAGTAATTGGCCGTGCTTGTTTAATTGGAATAATGCGGGTTGTTGCCAGACGTCGGCACTGTCATGGGCAACAAAAATAGCCATGTCGCCAATCAACGCCACGCCTTGACTGCGGGCGTAAGCATTTAATTCCGTCCATTGTCTGTCATACAGCCACTGTTCAAAACAAAAAAAATCAATCTCGTTTTTTATCTGGGCACTTAAAGCATCAAGTGCAAGCGGGTCTCTTGTGCGCAGAGCCTCGGGCCATTCGTACCAAGGTGCGCCATCGAAGTGTTGCTTAAAAGCGCTGAACGTGGCGTAGGCCCTAAGCCAATGCTGTTCCTGCTGACAGAAGAGCTGAAATTCAGCGTGCCATATATCGTATTGTGCATGTGTAAAGTTGGAGAAGGCCTGTTTCAAACACCGATGATGTGTAGTTCTGGATGTTGCAGTGCTTTGATCTGGGGTGAGCAGCCCCATATCGGCGACTTTTTCCAGTGAGATAAATAAACTGTTGCCCGCAAAGGCAGAGCTGCTTTGATAGGGTGAAAAGCTGTTGTCCGTGGGCCCGGTGGGCAGTATTTGCCAATAGGAAAACCCGCTGGCGCAGAGGAAGTCGATAAAGCGATAGGCGTCTTGGTTAAAATTGCCCTGGATACCCGGACCGGGCAAGGAGCTTATATGTAACAGAACACCGGACGCACGTTTTTTGAGAGCGGTCTGCATGTTAATTTTCATTGGCCCGGCGCATGGTGCCGGCATTGTCAGGGCTGTCTTTGCTGCCCCACGCAATACGTTGGTCTAATTGTGCCGGGGGTGTTTCACCCAGAATTTGATAAAGCGTTTTGAGCTGGGTGCGGTAGAGAGTATCGAAAAGACGTACCGATTCCTCGGCATTATAATCACCACACCACCAACTCCAGTCGGAGGCCTCGCAAATGGCTAACTGTTGCTGGGCGCGTTCCTTGAGGGCATCAGGGAGTTTGTTTTCTTTTATTACCCGATCGTAGTGGTTTTTGGCTTCAATAAGGAGTTCCCATACCTGATTTTTGGCGGGCTGGCCTACCCAGGTGGAAAAAGTGCCATGCACCCAGCTGCCCGCGACCAAACGCAGAAGATGCCGAGACTGAGTGCCTTGTTGAATGGCGTCTTGAAAAGTGGTGAGGTCAAAGCTGGGGTGCTCGGCGATAGCCGCATAAAGCGCTTTTAGAAAGTGGTAACCATTGTGGCTGTAATATTCCCAGCAGTTTTCGCCATCCAGAATAATAGCAATCACCCGGTTGCCATCTTCCTTGCAGGCTTCGCTGATGTTGGTCAAATGATGGATAAAATTATTCACGGCATCGTCAGCATGCCAGCTGGAATAATTAAAACCAATCAAGTCTGAAAGATTGTCATCGCGAAAAAAACAAAACAAATTACTGTTGGATATATGATAAGGGCGATGGATGCAGTCACCCTGAAGGGTATCGCTGAGGCGTAAACTGTTGTTGAGAACGGACCCGCCACTGGCGGTCCAGGAGAAACCGGCCGCTTCAATCAGATGCAGTGTGTCGATACTTACGGCACCTTCAGAGGGCCAGCAGCCTTTAGGTTCAAAACCGAAGAAATCCATGAACACTTTTTTGGCATGGGACAACTGCCATTGCACGCGCTCTTGTCCGCCCGGATACGTGTGTGCAGGTAAAATCGCATTGGGCAAGGCTTCATGCGCGGATTGCATATCGAGCATAAGCGGCATAATGGGGTGACTGTAGGGCGTGACACTGAGTTCAATCTGCCCCAATTCGGCCAGTTTACGATATTTTGGTATGAGACTATTAAAAATATGGCCGATGACTTCAAGTAATTGTAAACGATCCTGAAAGGAAAAATTGTGACCTTTGGTCAAGAGTGTTTGGGCGATAGGGTTGCTGATTTTTACCGTTTCGCCCAGCCATGCCAAGTGATACCAGCTGACTAAATCAAAGAAAAAACGTTCGTTCAAACAGTTCAGCACAATGTCGGACTTCAGTGCTTCTCTGGCCAGTGTTGCCAGCTCCATATAAGGCGCGTAGCTGGCAATTAAACGTTTTTCGTTGGCGCGCAAACAGGACTGTATCAGGAGTTTTTTATCGTCGTCATGGCCTGGAATATTAACAGCCACTAGTTGTGCCAGCAGCGGGTCATTCAGCGGTTGGCGATTTTCAAAAAAATGCTGGATTTGCAGGCGATAATCATCAATTTGTTCAAGAAGCGTTGGGCAGAAATTAACGACAGCACGTGCATGCGGAATGGACTCAATAATATTCGCCATATCAATGTAGTCTTTGATGGCATGCAAATAGGTCCAAGGCAGCTGGTATTGACCGCTTATTTGCTCGCGGTAATAAGGCTGATGCATATGCCAGCACAAGACAACCTTGGTGGGCTGGGCAATTTTTGGTTTAGGCGACATGATGTGCGGCGTCCTGCCTTAGCATTTCTTTTGAAACAAGCACTATGCCATTAGGGGAGACATAATAGTGGGCCATGTCCGACGCAAGGTCAACGCCAATTTGCGTACCCGCCGGAATTTCGCAGTCGCTGTCAATAATAGCGTTTCTGATGATACAGTGACGCCCAATGTTAACGTTAGGCAAAATAACGGAGTCTTTAATTTCGCTGTAACTGTTAACACGAACATTGTTGGACAGCAGTGAGTGATCGACTTGTCCGCCAGATATAATGCATCCAGCCGAGACCATCGAATCGACCGCCATGCCCCGGCGATCTTCGTCGTTAAACACAAATTTTGCTGGAGGCAGTTGTTCCTGATAGGTCCAGATGGGCCATTTTGCATCATACATGTTCAGCCGTGGGGTCACCGACAATAAATCAATGTTGGCCTGATAATAGGCATCAAGCGTTCCAACATCTTGCCAGTAGGCCTGACTGCCATCGGCTTCTTCAAAGGGAAAGGCAAAAATTCGATGTTCACGAATTATTTTTGGAATAATGTCTTTGCCGAAGTCATGACTGGATCGGTTGTTACGATTGTCCGCATTCAATTGCGACATCAAAAAATCTTTATTGAAAATATAAATGCCCATCGAAATCAATGCTTGTTCTGGATCATCGGGTAATGCATTGGGTTGAACCGGTTTTTCGGCAAAGGCTTGTACGCGGTAATTCTTGTCAATGGTCATAACGCCAAACTGCCGTGCTTCATCCAGCGAGGTTTGAATACAGCCAATCGTCATCTCAGCTTCGCTGTTAATGTGCTGAGTCAACATGGTTTGATAATCCATTTTATAGATATGATCGCCGGCGAGAATCAAAATATACTTACACGGTTGCTCTTCAATAATATCGATGTTCTGGAACACCGCATCTGCCGTGCCGCTATACCAGGCGTCCTTGATCCGTTGTTGCGCCGGAAGCAAGTCAATAAATTCTCCAAGTTCGGGGTGCAGAAAATCCCAGCCTTTTTGTACGTGCAAGTTCAGTGAGTGGGATTTGTATTGCGTTAGAATGTGGATTTTTCTTAGACCGGAATTAATGCAATTCGATAAAGCGAAGTCGATGGTGCGATATTTGCCGCCAAATGGCACTGCGGGTTTGGCGTGCCAACGTGTCAGATCACGCAAACGTGTGCCTGCGCCGCCCGCCAGTATCAGCGATAAGGTGTTTTGAATCTCGTTTAACGGCAGCTGCTTGGCAGAGTGCATGATAGGCATGGCTAATGTCCTCGCAGGACGCGTTTAAAGGTGCTTCAACTGAATATTTACAGTATGAAGATGTAAATATTGCAACTTAATGAATCCAGAGCCTTGTGGTTTTTCAGAACAAAAGTCGTGTACAGCCGCGTGTAAAGCCAATAGACGATAGTTCATTTCTTGATGTAATACTTGAAAAATCGTTCACTGTTTTTTTAAAAACAGTATTCGTGTAAAAATTGACTGCAAAATTTAATCCAACAGACAGCGCATGTACCGCGCGATAAATTTAATTTTGTGAGCAATTCTCATCTAACTGTAAAGTGAAGTTTGCAAAGCGTGACTTGATTCATGTCAATGACGCCAGTTTTATCGTGAATAAAGTCGGTGTCAGGCATAAAGACGTGTTATAAAAACAAATCAGGTATCTTGGGTTTAAGGTGTATTTTTAAAATGTCACGCAGAGCCAAGGGCGTTATTGTGCATATGCGTGTTTATATTTTCTGCGCTTAGTGAGAATCAACTTGAACAATTTATTGAAAGAACAGAAACCCTATACCGGAGTCGAGTGGTTGCGCTTATTCGCCGCGCGTTACCATGACCCTCATCATTTGTTGGGCCGACATGCGCAGGGACAGCGTGGCACCTTGCGGGTGTATCGACCTGATTTAAACACTGTATCGGTGCAAATAGGCACAACTTTAGTGCCTCTAAAACAGACCAGTGCCCCCGGATTGTTCGTGTGGGAAGGTGATGCCAGAAATCTGCCTGAGCATCCTGTGTTGTATTTTACTGACAGCAGTGGGCAGACGTATTCGTTTGTTGATCCCTATTCTTTTGGCCCCATTGTGTCTGAAGAAGAACTTCAGCGTTTTAATTCGCAAACGCATTGGTCCGTTTACCGCATGCTGGGTAATCATGCCTGCGACCTGAATACGATTGCCGGCACCCGTTTTGCTGTGTGGGCACCGAATGCTGAGCGGGTCAGTGTAGTGGGTGATTTTAATCAGTGGGATGGTCGCCTCCATATGATGAAAAACCGCGGGTCTTCAGGGGTGTGGGAATTATTTATTCCAGGTCTTGTATCGGGGTGTTTGTATAAATACGAAATCCGGCATCGTGATTCGGACATTCCTTTTTTAAAAATAGACCCGTATGCCACGCGTTTCGAAATGCGTCCGCAAACGGCGTCGGTGACCCATGAACCGGGCAATTTCTCATGGACTGATCAGTCATGGCTGACACATAGAAACCAGCAGGATTGGTTACATGCGCCCTTAACGATCTATGAGGTGCATCTGGGTTCCTGGCGAAAAAACGCAAACGGCGGTTTTTGTAATTACCGTGAGCTCGCCGATCAACTCATTCCTTATGTGCAAAACCTGGGATTTAATGCCATTCAACTGATGCCGTTAACAGAACATCCTCTGGATGATTCGTGGGGTTATCAGGTTACAGGTTATTTTGCGGCGAGCAGTCGTTATGGTACAGCGGATGATTTGCGATATTTTATTGATTGTTGTCATCACCACTACATACGGGTCTTGCTCGATTGGGTGCCAGCGCATTTTCCCAAAGACGCACACGCGCTGGCCCGCTTTGACGGCTCGGCAATTTATGAACATGACGATCCCAGACGAGGCGAACACCGTGACTGGGGCACCTTGATTTTTAATTATGGCCGTATCGAGGTTAAAAATTTTCTGCTCTCAAGCGCGTATTACTGGTTAGAAGAATTTCATATTGACGGCCTGCGGGTCGATGCCGTGGCATCCATGCTGTATCTGGATTATTCCCGTAACCGTGATGACTGGGTGCCTAATCAGTTTGGCGGCAATGAAAATCTTGAAGCCATCGCCTTTCTGCGTGAACTCAATACCGTCTTGCATCGTGAACATCCGGGCTGTCTGATTATGGCCGAAGAATCCACGTCATGGCCCATGGTATCGCGGCCGGTCTATCTGGGTGGTTTGGGTTTTTCGATGAAATGGAATATGGGCTGGATGAATGACACCCTGAGTTATTTCGCCAACGACCCGATTTATCGCCAGTTTCATCATGATCAACTGACCTTTGGTTTGCTGTATGCGTTCACGGAAAACTTTGTTTTACCTTTTTCACACGACGAAGTGGTGCATGGTAAACGGTCCTTATTAAGTAAGATGCCCGGTGATGCCTGGCAGCGTTTTGCCAATTTGCGCCTGCTTTATTGTTATCTGTATACCCAGCCGGGCAAAAAATTACTGTTTATGGGCGGTGAATTTGGTCAGGTGAATGAGTGGGACCATAAGCGCGCTCTGGAATGGGAATCATTAGAGCACGCCGATCATCAAGGCATTCAATGTTTGGTGAAAGACTTGAATCATTTATACCAACACGAAGCCGCATTGCATTACTACGATTTTGATCAGGCGGGATTCAAGTGGATCGATTGCCATGATAATCGTCAGTCAGTGATCGCCTATTTGCGTAGTTATGCGCAGGAAGATCTGGTTGTTGTGCTGAACTTTACGCCCGTGGTGCTCAAAAATTACCGTATCGGCGTGCCCAAGGCCGGTCTGTATGGCGAAATTCTCAACAGTGATGCCTCATTCTATCAGGGCAGTAATATCAGTAATGGATGCCAGATTTCCAGCGAAAACAAAGCTACTATGGGTTATGCACATTCGTTGCAACTCACCTTGCCCCCATTGGCGGGTATTATTTTGAAACGCCAACCCAGCTAAATCGGACGGATATCAGGAATGGAATCTAATAAAGAGGCACTGGCCCGTGTATAAAGTATTATTTGTGACCAGTGAGTGCTGGCCTTTGGTAAAAACCGGCGGATTAGCCGATGTATCGTCCAGTTTGCCCCTGGCACTTCAGGCGCAAGGGCTTGATGTAGTGACCTTGCTGCCCGCCTATAGAGGTGTTAAATCGGGTTTTAAAAAGCTCAAAAAACTGGGCTCGATAAACAGTGATTATTGCGTTGAACCCATTGAATTGTTTGAAGGCATTGTCGAAATCAGCGGCCAGAAAATCTGGCTGGTGGATGCGCCATCCTTGTATTCTCGAGTCGGCGGGCCCTACCTTGATCAGACAAAAAAGGAATGGGGCGACAACAGCCATCGTTTTGCGCTGTTTTGTCGCGTAGCCTGCGAAATCGCCATGGGACGTGCAGTGAGCAGCTGGCGGCCCGACGTTGTGCATGGCAACGACTGGCAAACAGGGCTGATTCCGGCCTTGCTCTCACTGGAAACAAAGCCGCCGGCCACTTTATTTACCATTCATAATATTGCCTACCAGGGCATTTATATGCGTTACACCTTTGACGAACTGCGTTTGCCAGAAGCCTGGTGGCATTATCAAGCGCTGGAATTTTACGGCAATTTTTCCTTTCTCAAAGCGGCTATTGTTTTTGCCGATTACATTACGACGGTGAGCCCAAGCTATGCCGAAGAAATTAAACACAGCGACAAAGGCTGTGGTCTCGATGGTTTGCTCAATCATCGCGCCAAAGCACTCAGCGGCATACTCAACGGGGTGGATGATCACTGCTGGAACCCGAAAACCGATACCTGCATCGCCTACCCTTACGATGCCCAGAGTTTGCAAAACAAGCGTAAAAACAAACAGCGCCTACAACGACAGCTTGGACTGGCGCCGAATCCGTCGGCACCCTTGATTGGCATTATTGGCCGTTTTGCCTATCAAAAAGGCATTGATCTGGTGATTGAACAAATTACCCGCTTTAAAGACAGCCCCTGCCAATGGGCTATTTTGGGCAGTGGTGATCTGGCGCTTGAAAATGACATGCGTTATTTGGCAGAAAAATATGCGGGCAAGGTGAGTGTGACCATTGGTTACGATGAATGTCTGGCGCATCAGATTGAAGCCGGTGCTGATCTGTTTTTAATGCCATCGCGCTATGAACCCTGCGGTTTAAACCAGATGTACAGTCTGCGTTATGGCACGGTGCCCATTGTGACGCGCACCGGAGGTTTGATCGACACGGTGGTTGATTTGAATGCGCAGACCCTGGCCGCAGGCACGGCAAGCGGATTCTGGGCACAGGAAGCCACCGCCGATGCCTTAACACAGGCCCTGCACCGAGCGCTGGACGCGTATAACAACAAACCGCTTTGGTTAAAGTTGCGACGTAATGGCATGGCGCACGATTTTAGCTGGCATCGCAGCGCACAAGCCTATGTGCAGCTGTATAAAAAAGCCTTGGCGGAACACGTTTCGCCCTGATGGGAAATGCGTTCACGCAAGCTTGTTTTTATAAAATCATCGACCTGTTGTTTAAAATCACACAGTAAAACTCAGGCGCATTATAATTACACCTTACATCAAGAACCCCTGAAGGAATACCCATGCCCCTCGCCCCATTTAATCAAGGCCTGATGGATTTTATCCAGCAATCGCCCACCCCCTTTCATGCCGTACATAATCTGGCCGCCACCTTGCTCAAGGCCGGATTTGTGTCATTAAACGAAAGCGAGCTCTGGTCACTGCGAACACCGGGCAGGTATTTTGTCTGCCGTAATGACAGCTCCATTATTGCCTTTAAACTCGGTGCGGCATCGCTGGCGCAGACGGGTTTTAAAATGGTGGGCGCACACACCGACAGCCCTTGTTTAAAAGTAAAACCGCAGCCGATTATTAACTCCAAGGCTTATTTGCAACTCGGGGTTGAAGTCTATGGCGGGGTCTTGCTGAACCCCTGGTTTGATCGTGATTTATCCCTGGCAGGTCGCGTCAGTTACCGTGCTCACAACGGTGCATTGCGCAGTGCATTGTTGAATTTCGAAAAAGCGCTGGCCATTATCCCCAGTCTGGCAATTCACCTTGATCGCACCGCCAATCAGGAGCGTTCGATTAATGCGCAAAAAGACATCCCGCCTGTGCTGGCCTTGGTCAACGACAAAACGCCCACCTTTGAGCAGTTATTGATAGACCAACTCCAACGACAGGGCGTCAGTGATGCTGAGCAGATTCTGGCCCATGAGCTGTATTTTTATGATTGCCAGCCACCACGACAAATTGGCTTGCACGATGATTTTATAGCCGCCGCACGGTTGGATAATTTATTAAGCTGTTATACCGGCTTGCAGGCCTTAGTGGATGCATCTGGGGAGCGCTCAAGTTTGCTGATTTGTACCGACCATGAAGAAGTGGGCAGCACCTCAGCCTGTGGCGCGCAGGGTTCTTTTCTGCAAGATGTGCTGGCGCGGCTGCATGCCGACAATGAATCACGTATTCGCTGTAATCAGGTGTCGATGCTGATTTCAGCCGATAATGCTCACGGCGTGCATCCCAATTTTGCCGATAAACACGATGGTAATCATGGCCCGGTGCTGAACAAAGGCCCGGTTATTAAAGTGAATGCCAGTCAGCGTTATGCCTCGAACAGTGAAACCGTGGCGGTGTTCAGACACATCGCCCAGCGTCTGAATGTGCCGGTGCAGTCCTTTGTCGTTAGAGCCGATATGGGCTGCGGATCGACCATTGGCCCGGTGGTAGCGGCTGAAACTGGCATCAAAACACTTGATGTGGGCGTGCCCACCTTTGCCATGCACTCCATCCGTGAACTGGCCGGCAGTCAGGATGCCTATTCGCTGTATTTAATTCTTAAAGAGTATTTTGTTTCGTAAAGAGCCTGTACGGGTTGTTTCTGTTTGCGTGATCAGTGTCTTCAGTGTAAATAAATACGGTAATTCAACCGTCGAACACGGGCACGCACCTCATCCAGCAGCATCGGTTTGGCCGCTGCGCCAGAGGTGTGATCGACAGGTGTTTTAGGGTGCTTTACAACGTTTGACATGACCGATAACTCTTGTGTAATCTCGCCCTGTCAAATATTAGACACCCGCAAGGTGTAAAACAAGACGCCTTTTAGGGTGTCCAATTATAGTTA
>DAIRVL010000026.1:0-21157 GCA_036802845.1 Pseudomonadales bacterium
TTAACCGGTGGTATTACGGCCTGGCAGGGTGATCGTCTTCCTCTGGTATTGTAAAGGATCAGGCCTAGGCCCCGGGAGGTTGCGATGATGAAAGCGCTTACGATTTACACCAGCAATACCTGTGGTTTTTGTTTTCGGGCAAAACAGTTATTACGGAAAAAGGGCGTGGCATTTACAGAATACTGTATTGATGGTCGGCCTGATCTTCGAAGAGAGATGATGCAAAAAAGCGGACGAACGACAGTGCCGCAAATCTGGATAGCAGAATACCATGTGGGTGGTTGTGATGATCTGTATGCACTTGAAAGGGCGGGCAAGCTGGATTCTTTGTTGAATATTGGGCAATAGATTCTACAATGCAGCTCACGGTTGTGTGAGCCGTTACTGAAATCAAAATCTTAAGGAAAAATCATGACAGAACAACAAAATCCAGCGGACAACGTGGCTCAAGGCAAATTTGCTTTACAGCGAATTTATATCAAAGACCTTTCATTTGAGTCACCTAATGCGCCGCAATGCTTTCGGGATGAGTGGAAACCAGAAATTAAAATGGACCTGAATACCGAAAACACCAAACTGGATGATAAAAATATTGAGGTGACACTTCATGTCACTATTACCGTGAAAAATCAGGATAAAACGGCCTTTTTGGTCGACGTGCAGCAATCGGGCCTGTTCCTTGTGGAGGGTTTTGCGCCTAATCAATTACAAACTTTGTTGGGTAGCTATTGTCCCAATATTCTTTTCCCCTATGTGCGTGAAACCGTGTCTGATCTGGTCGGTCGTGGTAGTTTCCCCCAGCTTTTATTGGCGCCAGTTAACTTTGATGCCTTGTTTATGGAGGCGCTGAAGCGCCGGACGCAGGACGTGCCAAACGCAACGGACATGCATTGAGCCTGACGTGTCAGTCATGGCGGATTCAGACGTATTGATAGTTGTGGAGAATGGGCGTGTTTCATATTGCATTGTATGAACCGTGTATCGCCCCGAATACGGGGAATATTATCAGGCTGATCGCCAATAATGGCTGTTATTTGCATCTTATCGAACCCTTGGGTTTTGATTTGGAAGAGAGAAAGTTACGTCGTGCCGGCCTTGATTACCACGATCTTGGCCGAGTCTCGCGGCATGCGAACTATGCTGATTTCAGGGCGGCGCTTGAAGGACAGCGAATCTTTCTCTGTACGACCAAGGGAAGTCGTGCGTATGATCAAGCGGCCTACCAGCCAAATGACGTATTGTTGTTTGGTTCGGAAACGTCGGGCGTGCCACCGTCTGTTCTGGCCACTTTCCCGGCAGAATACCGTATTAGAATCCCGATGCAGCCCACGAGTCGCAGCTTGAATCTCTCCAATGCAGTCGCCATCGTCAGCTATGAGGCATGGAGACAACTGGGATTTGACGGCGCGTGTTAGAGCTCTGGTGTAAGTTGCATCACAAAGCATAGATCTTGGTATTTCGGGGTGAGTTGATGCAAGGAATTGTGTGTAACAAGAGCAGGTTTCATGATCAATAAAGTGGCTGCGGCTTACCTCTTAGCCTTTCCTGCGGGAATTATGGGCATTGTTCAGCTGGTCTTTGCTTTCTTGTCATTTGCACTTTTTCGTGATCACCAGGAAATGGCGTTTCTGATTCCTGCCATGAGCATGATTATCGCCTCGGTCATCTTTCTGATCGCAGGCAAACGTCGCCTTAATGTGAAAAAGATTGGCTATCGAGATGCCTTGTTTTTTGCCGTACTGTCTTGGGCAGGCATGGGGTTGCTGGGCGCCATTCCCATCGTACTGGTTGCCGGGGTATCGTTTACTGACGCGGTCTTTGAATCTATCAGCGCATTAACAACGACGGGTGTCACCGCGCTCAGTGGTCTGGATGCAATGCCCAAATCATTTCTTATGTATCGACAATTCCTGCAATGGATGGGGGGCTTGGGCGTGGTGATTTACGTGGTGACTATTTTGCCCATGCTGAATGTGGGTGGCATGAAGCTCATGCAAGCGGAAACACCTGGACCTATTAAAAATGACAAACTGTCTGCCCGCATGGTCGATACGGCACACTATCTGTGGTTGGTCTATCTGACCATCACGGTGTTGTGTGCGCTTGGTTTTTATGTGGCCGGCATGACGGCCTATGATGCGATTGCGTATACGTTTTCAACGGTCTCTACAGGCGGTTTTGCCCCCTACGATGACAGTATGGGGCACTATGACAAGGGTATTATTTTGATTGTGGCCGATGTATTTATGATGCTCGGCGCACTGAATTTTGCCTTGCATTTCAGGGTGTGGCGCAGTTTTAAATTACGCAGGTATTATCAGGATGAGGAAACAAGAACTTATTTTATCATTGTCTTAGTGTTGGCCTTGATTGTTGCTTTCTTCCTTGTGCAGCGGAACGTCTATACCGATGCATTCAGAGCATTTAACCATGCCCTATTTCTGGTTACTTCAATGATAACCAGTACCGGTCTTGGTCTTCCTGGTTACACTGAATGGCCACAGGTGGTGGTATTTTTGCTTATTTTTTCCTGTTATCTGGGGGGGTGTGCGGGCTCTACCGCCGGTGGCAACAAAATTATTCGTAATATTCTCTCGATCAAAATGATCGCGCGCGAGTTAAAGCGCCTTATTCATCCCCGCGGAGTCTTTGAAGTTGAATATCAAGGCAAAGCGGTGGAAGATTCGGTGCTTAATGCAACGATTGCTTTTATGTTTATTGCAGCAGTTGTCAGTCTGGTTTTTACCTTGCTGCTGATGGCGACGGGACTGGATTTTCTGACGGCTTTTTCTGCTGTGGCGGCCTGCGTCAATGCGGCGGGTCTGGCATTTGGTGCTGTGGGCAGTAATTTCCAGCCGGTGAATAATTTTGGCATCTGGGTGCTGTCGTTGGCCATGTTGCTGGGTCGATTGGAATATTTGACCGTATTGGCCTTGCTACTGCCCAGCTTCTGGCGTTATTGATATCAGATAGAGAGATAAAATAATCTGAACTCGATAAAAAACCGACTTCATTCCGGGAAGAAGTCGGTTTAGTTTGCACAGTCAACGACTGACTATGGTTGTCAATCAGGGTTGTTTTAGACCGCCAGGCTTGGATCTTCTTCCAGCTCCATGCCCAGTTCCTTTATTTTTCGTGTCAGCGTATTGCGTCCCCAGCCAAGCAACTCGGCTGCATCGCGTCGACGCCCGGCGGTGTGCCTGAGTGTGACTTCTATCATGATGCGTTCAAAGGTTGGTACGGCATCATCCAGCAACTTCTCCTGACCACTGACGAGTTGTTGTGTTGCCCAGCTGCGTAAGGCTTGTTCCCAGTTATGTGTCTGCTCCTTGACTTCGTTTTCTTGTTGTAATTCGGGTGGAAGGTCATTGATATGAATTTCGCGACCGGAGGCCATGACGGTGGCCCATCGACAGGCATTTTCCAGTTGTCTTACGTTACCGGGCCATGCCAGTGTGCTGAGATATTTGATGGTTTCGGGTCTTAAGGTTTTTGGATCTGTGCTGAGTTCTTCGGCAGCTTTAATCAGAAAATGTGACGCCAGTCGTGGAATGTCTTCCCGACGTTCGCACAGACGGGGCAGATGAACCCGAATGACGTTTAAACGATGAAACAAATCTTCTCTGAAACGACCCTCTTTGACCAGCGCTTCAAGATTCTGGTGGGTGGCGGCAATAATCCTGACGTCAACGGTAACAGGCGTGTGTCCACCCACGCGATAAAAACTGCCGTCAGAGAGCACGCGTAGTAGTCGTGTCTGTGTGTCCAGGGGCATATCGCCAATTTCATCGAGAAACAAGGTGCCGCCATTGGCTTGTTCAAAACGCCCCGTACGTAGATTACTGGCCCCAGTGAAGGCCCCTTTTTCGTGACCGAACAATTCAGATTCAATCAAATCCTTGGGTATTGCGGCCATGTTGAGCGGAATAAAAGGCTTGTTTTTACGCGGACTGTGGCGATGCAGCGCGGCCGCAACGAGTTCTTTACCGGTGCCAGATTGGCCATTGATTAATACAGTAATATTCGAAAGTGCCAAACGACCGATGGCGCGAAACACTTCCTGCATGGCCGGTGCTTCGCCAATGATTTCGGGTGAGCCCGCGAGATTGATTTCCTGTTCAAACTTGAAAATTTGTTCATTACGATAGGCGACTGCTCGACTGACCAGCGTGGTTGCGTCGTCAATGTCAAAGGGTTTAGGCAGATACTCAAAAGCGCCGCCCTGAAATGAAGCCACGGCGCTGTCGAGGTCGGAATGTGCAGTCATAACAATAACAGGCAGTTTAGGGTGGCGCTCGTGAATGCGCGTTAACAGCTCCAATCCATCAATGCCTGGCATGCGGATGTCGGTCACAATGACATCGGGTTGTTCTTTTTCCAGCTTCCTTAAAATGGAATCGCCTGATTCAAAGGTGGTGGTTTCCATGCCTGCCTGTGACAGTGCTTTATCCAGTACCCAACGAATGGATTTGTCGTCGTCAATAATCCAGATACTATTTTTTGTCATGAGCTAATTCCAGAGGTAGGGTGATGCTGAAGCGTGTCAGTCCGGGCACACTTTCGCACTCAATGAGACCATTGTGCTGATTAATAATTGTTTGGGCGATTGAAAGTCCAAGACCGTTGCCGCGTGGGCGTGAACTGACCATGGGGTAAAATATGGATTCAAGTAGTTTGGGATCAATGCCCGGGCCGTTATCCTCAATGTCGACCTGTATAGCGAGACGGAAACGTTTCCCCCCCAGAAAAACCTGTCGTTTGACGCGCGTACGCAAGGTAATGGTGGGCTGTTGCTGGTTGGGCGTTTCGGTGAGCGCCTGATAAGCATTGCGTACGATATTTAACATGGCCTGTATCAGCTGGTTTTTATCGGCGATCAATGAGGGAAGACTAAGATCGTAATCAAAAATAAAATGAACGCTTTCGTTAGCTTCAACCAGGGTGAGTTGTCGTACTCTTTCCAGTATTTCATGAATATTAACCCCCTCTCTTTTAGGGAGCGTTGGTGGGCCGAGCAATTCATCTACCAGATATTGTAAGCGATCAACCTCCGCAATAATGACGTCAGTGTATTCCGTAAAGGCATTATTGGGTAATTGCCGTGACAGTAATTGTGCGGCACCGCGAATGCCACCCAGGGGATTCTTGACTTCATGGGCGATACTGCGAATGAGCGTTTGGTTGCTTTGTTGATTTGTCAGAACGGCTTCTTCTCTGCTGATTTTAAGTAAACGTTCCAATGGTTGAAACTCAATCAGCAAAAGAAGTTCTGGAGACGATTGCGCTAACAAAGTGACGGAATAGTCAGTAATCACCGGTGGTTTGCCGGTAACTTTTATTTCCGCTTCGCGACGAGTAAATGATCGCCCGGTTTCTAGCGTCATGAGTAGCGCCTGTTTTGCCGACTCTTCACGCAGGAAAACCTCTTGGGCCGGTTTTCCTTTGAGTTGATGAGCGCTGGTGGCAAACAAATCTTCGCAGGCGGGATTTAAATAAAAGATACACAGGTCCGCATCCAATAACAGAACGGCAGTAGATAAGTTTTCGAGCACAATTTGACAGGTGGTTCTTTCGTACATTTTCTCTAGGCCGCTATATGGGTTAGCTTGTACCAAGCAATAACTACGCCGACTTTTATCTACCGCCTTGACCTTATAAGAAGATCTCTTTATGCAAATAAGAGTGGAGTAAATGAAGAACAAAATTAAAGAGGCGATATGCTGGCATTAACGCACCTTATTGGCGCTATTTTTAATAGTTGCACTATTTAGGTGCGGATATTTATTTATTGATGTTTGGATTGAGTAATACAGATTGTTTGTGTAAATGAAAAGTAAGCGTTTTACTGCTGATGAGAGGTCGTCCTTTGCTGTCGAAAATCACAGCGCGTACTGTGTGTGTGCCACGATCAATGTTGCTAAGTGTTGTGGTGCTTGCGGTACCTTTATAGACTTCTTTGCCATCCACGCTGAGGCTGATAATGTCACCAGAAGAAAGCTCGGGTTGTAACGATAGCGATACCGTAACATCACCTGCATTGTTATAAATGGACGCGTCATTGTTTGGTTCGTTTATCTCAAGGCTTTGGTAGCTTGCTGCTTCAGTCGGTTGATTTTCATTCGATTCGACAGTGGGTGTTATTTTCGGGCTGGGTGTAATGCGGACAATTGGGGCAGGGGGTAAATTGATTTGTTCGGATTGAGTTGAATAAGTATCGCTATATGACACATTGCCTTGTGAGTCGACGGTTTTGTAGATAGCGGCTTGACTTGTACTCGTTACAAGTAAAAAAATAACCGACAGCTGTTTTCGACGATTCTTATTCATTTTTAAATTATGGTACAAAACAAAGGAATAGCAACTTGCTGGATAAAAAAAGGAGGCTTGGCCTCCTTTTTAAAATGCAAGGCTGAAGATCCGTATTACAAGCTGTAATACATCTCAAACTCAACGGGATGCGTGGTGCCATTGATACGCTGAATTTCTTTCTTTTTCAGCTCAATGAAACCGTTGATCATGTCATCAGTGAACACGCCGCCTTTCTTCAGGAATTCACGATCATTATCCAGTGACATAAGCGCTTCTTCCAGACTAGAGCACACAGTAGGAATGGCTGCGGCTTCTTCGGGTGGCAGGTCATAGAGATCTTTGTCAGCGGAATCGCCGGGGTGAATCTTGTTCTGAATACCGTCAAGACCCGCCATTAACATGGCGGCAAATGCCAGGTAAGGGTTGGCGCAAGGATCGGGGAAACGCACTTCGATACGACGGGCTTTAGGGCTGGTAACGTAAGGAATTCGAATAGATGCGGAACGGTTACGCGCTGAGTAGGCCAGCATAACGGGAGCTTCAAAGCCTGGAACCAGACGTTTGTACGAGTTGGTTGCAGGGTTGGTAAAGGCATTAAGTGCTTTGGCGTGTTTAATGATGCCGCCAATATAATAAAGCGCATCCATTGATAAGCCAGAGTATTCATCACCAGCGAAAATGTTTTTACCATTTTTTGAGATGGACTGGTGGCAATGCATGCCGCTACCGTTATCGCCGACCAATGGCTTGGGCATAAACGTTGCGGTTTTTCCATAGGCATGCGCTACATTGTGAACACAGTATTTCAGAATTTGTACTTCATCAGCTTTTTTGATCAAGGTGTTGAATTTAACACCAATTTCATTTTGACAGGCGGTGCCTACTTCGTGGTGATGCACTTCAATTTCCAGTCCCATGGACTCCATAGCAACACACATAGCGGTACGCAGGTCATGAGCAGAGTCGACGGGGGGAACGGGAAAATAACCGCCTTTTATACCCGGACGGTGGCCCGTATTGCCACCTTCGAAACTGTGATTCGAAGCCCATGCTGCTTCTTCGGAATTAATGCTATAGCTGGCACCGCTGATATCTGCATGCCATTTGACATCATCGAAAACAAAAAATTCGGGTTCTGGACCAAAATAGGCGGTATCACCAATGCCTGTTGAAGTTAAATATTCTTCAGCGCGCTTTGCTACAGAGCGTGGGTCACGTGCGTAACCTTGCATGGTGGTTGGTTCGATAATATTGCAGCGAATAATCAGTGTGGATTCATCCGTAAACGGATCCATTACTGCGCTTGAGTCGTCAGGCAGCAGGATCATGTCGGATTCATTGATGTGTTTCCAGCCGGCAATGGATGAGCCGTCGAACATTTTTCCTTCTTCGAAGAAGTCATCGTTCACTTCTTTAACAGGCACGGTAAGGTGTTGTTCTTTGCCGTGGGTATCGGTAAAACGAAGATCAATCCATCGCACTTGGTGTTCTTGTATCAAGCTATAGGTCTTTTCAGACATAATGATTTCCTGTAGTTATTAATGATTATTGATGGTTAGTTACAAAGAAGGCTGATTAGTTGCAGACTGTCAGTAGTCACGATTTCCTTCTGAAAGGTTTTAACAGTCATTTTTTAGCATGCGCGAGTTTACGCTGAAATGAAGCGTGCGCATAGCATTCGCCGGACACAATTCTGGCAAATAATATATACAAAACTTATACCAGCTAGCTCGCGCATACCTTGTCTACGGTAAAAACGAAACCAACTATTTGAAAGCACTATCAGTCAGTGGCGATCAGCGGGTTTGGGTGTTCAAGAGCGATGATGGCTTGGACGCGCCATTTTGGTGCTCAGTTAAGAGTAAGAACCAATTTTAATGACGATACAAATATCAGTGTTGTCTGTATATGTTTCCATAACGTGGTGGCCGTTAATTCGACACCAGGAGGGAATGTCCTGTTTGACGCCCGGGTCGCTTGCTATGACGAGCAAGGTTTCGCCGGCACGCATGGTTTTGATTTTATTTTGTGTTTTGATGACCGGCATAGGGCAGAGTAGTTTGCGCGCATCGAGTATGCCGGTCGTGGGGGATTGCAAGCTCATATATGCCAGTCCTGTGGGATATCCTCATTTGCCATTGGATTAACATGTAATGTTTTCACCACGCCGCCTACATAGTGAACTTCTACCGTTGCGTGCTGATCGGTTCGGGCCTTGCAGTAACGTGTGGTGATGCGCGCCGCCAGTTCGATGTCTTCCTCGGTAGGATTGCCGTCTATAAGGGTCAATGGGCCGGGATGGCTGCTACAGAAAAGATGTGTAAACGATTTACGGTAACCTTCCAAAAAGCGGTTTTCGCCTTCTTCACGACTGATAATCAATTTAAAGTTTTTATTGGGCCGCAGATGGCGGCCCACCTTCAATAGCATGATGTCATCCAGCTCGTAATCCCGGGTTCCGCGTGCGCTCCACAGGTCGGCCAGTTTGCTGGAATAAGATGCGTCGGTGAGAAAACAACAGCCCCCTGCCGGTTGGGCGTAGTCATCGAAGCCAAATTTTTTGGCCAAGGCAATTTGCGGGCTTCGGTTGCGTCCGGAAAAGTTATAAAGTTGCTCACGATCAACCCAGCCTTCTCGCTCAGGAAGCGTAGCAGGAAGATTCTTGGCGCACAGAGGGCGTAATAAAAGATCGTCCGCACCGGACTCGCGGGCGATAAGGGGCATGGTGTTGCGGCGCTGGGACATGGGGCGTTGGCCGATGACTTCGCCCGTGATAATAAAATCAAAGCCACCTTCGTTGGCAAATCCGCGTGCGCGATTGAGCAAAAGCTGGGTTTGTTTGACCATAAAAATCTTGCAGTCAAGGCAGGGATTTAAATGCTGACCATAACCGTGCTTGGGATTAATAACCGTGTCTTTGTACTCTTCGGATATGTCTTCAATGTGTAATTTGATGCCTAGCTGCTCAGCGACCCAGAGCGCGTTATTGCGTTTTTCTTTTTTGGAATCACGTTTGCGAATGGCGTGGGTGTGTCCTTCGACACAAAACCCGGTGTAGAAATTGATACCTTCGACGGTGATGCCTTGTTCCTGGATGACTTTGATTGCCAGCATGGAGTCGAGCCCGCCCGAGACCAGAGCAATGGCCTTACGTTGTATGGTCACGTTATTCGTACCTGTCTGTTTGTAATGAGTGCGCGATTGACGTAAACCGCTTATGCTAACCTATTTGGCAAGCCTGCCGGACAAAAAATTACACTTAATTTTGTAGCAAAAGAGTCGTCCGAGTTGTGGGATTCTTGGGTTCAGGTATACTCGCGCACCATATTAACCAGGGGTAATTAAAGTGATTGAGAAGATACGTAATGTCGCCATCATTGCTCACGTTGACCATGGCAAGACCACGTTGGTTGACAAGTTGTTGCAGCAGTCAGGCACGCTCGGTGAGCGCGCAGAGGTGACTGAGCGCATGATGGATTCAAATGATCTTGAAAAAGAACGAGGCATCACCATCCTCTCAAAAAATACAGCAGTGAAATGGAGAGACTACCGCATCAATATCGTGGATACCCCTGGCCACGCCGATTTTGGTGGCGAAGTGGAGCGCGTGCTTTCCATGGTCGACTCGGTGTTATTGCTGGTTGATGCCGTCGACGGTCCCATGCCGCAAACACGTTTTGTTACATCAAAGGCCTTTGCTCGTGGTTTAAAACCCATTGTGGTAATTAACAAAATTGACCGCCCCGGTGCTAGGCCTGATTGGGTTGTTGATCAGGTTTTTGATCTTTTCGCCAACCTGGGTGCTTCAGATGAGCAGCTGGATTTTCCCATTATCTATGCCTCGGCAATTAATGGCACTGCCGGTTTGTCGCTGGATAAGATCGGCGACACGATGGAGGCCTTGTTTGAAACCATTATCAGCCGAGTGCCGCCGCCTGCTGTTGATATAGACGGCCCCTTCCAGATGCAAATCAGCTCTCTCGACTATTCCAGCTATGTCGGTGTTATTGGTATTGGTCGAGTGGCGCGTGGCAAAATCAACTCCAACACGCCGATTGTGGTTGTGAATGACAAAGATAAGCCCCGTAATGCGCGTGTTTTGCAAATCATGGGTTATATGGGCCTGAATCGTGTTGAAGTGCCTGAGGCTTCGGCCGGTGACATTATTTGTGTGACGGGCATTGATTCGCTGCATATTTCCGATACCTTATGCGATCCCAAAAATCCTGACCCTTTACCCGCCCTGTCTATTGACGAACCCACGGTGTCGATGACCTTCCAGGTGAATACCTCACCCTTTGCCGGTCAGGATGGCAAATATGTTACGACAAGAAATATCCGTGATCGTTTAGAGCGAGAGCTCTTGCACAACGTGGCCTTGCGCGTTGAAGACACGGATAGTCCGGACAAGTTCAAGGTTTCTGGTCGTGGTGAGTTGCATCTGTCTGTATTAATCGAGAACATGCGCCGCGAAGGCTTTGAGCTGGGGGTGTCTCGCCCGGAAGTTATCATCAAAGAAGTTGATGGGGTGAGAATGGAGCCCTACGAAGAGGTGAGCATTGATGTCGAAGATGTGCATCAAGGTGGTGTGATGGAGGCTTTGGGTTTGCGCAAAGCCGAACTTAAGGACATGGTGCCTGACGGCAAAGGCCGTACCCGTTTATCTTACATCGTGCCCTCGCGTGGCATGATTGGTTTTCGTGGTCAATTCATGACCTTGACCTCGGGCTCTGGCATCATGACCAGCACTTTTTCTCACTATGGCAAACTTAAGGAAGGTGGCGTGGCAAAACGTCAAAATGGCGTTTTGATTTCCATGGTAACGGGTAAAGCCTTGGGTTTTGCACTGTTTAATTTGCAAGAGCGTGGTCGTTTGATGATTGAACCTAATATTGAAGTCTATGAAGGCATGATCATAGGCATTCACTCCCGGGGCAATGATCTGGTTGTGAACCCGACCAAAGGCAAGCAGTTGACCAATATGCGCGCGTCAGGGACGGATGAAAATATTGTCCTGACAACGCCTGTTCGCATGACTTTAGAACAGGCGCTGGAGTTTATTGAGGATGATGAGCTGGTTGAAGTCACACCACTGAATATTCGTGCCAGAAAAAAATTGTTAAAAGAAAATGAGCGCAAACGCATGGGACGATCTGACTAGTCATGCGTGTCAAACCAAAGCAGGAAATTGAATCTCCCGTAAGAAAACCGCAACTTGCTTTGCAGGTGGCGGCTGCGACCGGGGCGTCCAAAGAGCGGGCGGCAGATATTGTCGCCATTGTTCTTGAGGAAATCACACTCGGGCTGACTCAGCATGACGAGGTGTTTATTCCTGGTTTTGGCCGTTTCAGTAAACGGTATCGTTCTGTGCGATCGGGACGCGATCTTCGTAGCGGTCAGACGATTGAAATCCCAGCCCATCATACCGTGTGTTTTCGCCCGGCGAGCAAATTGAAAAATGTGATCAATGGTGCGAACTAGGTTTGAATCTATTGTTGCGACACTGATAGCCAGTCGTTGGTTTCTGCGCGCAAAATTTCTTGTTTTACTGGGTGGGCTGAGCTGGAAGATGTACTGGAAAAGCCGTACGGATACCAGAGTTCAGGCGCATTTGGGCGATAAACACATCGTTTTCCAGATCCAGACGCAAAGCGGCCGTGTCTGTCGCCATTTTCTTGTGTCAAAACAGCGAATTTACAGCCACTGGGGCGCTCATTCGGCTCCTGATCTGGTGATTAGCTTTGCTGACGCGGTGGTGGGTACGCGTATCATGACCGCCAACGGTAAGCGACTGGCCTTTATGCAGGGCATGCAAAACCAGGAGCTTACCCTGCAAGGTGACCTCTCTCTTTTTGCCTGGTACGTCGAATTGGGTTCAATGTTGAATCAATGATGTGTCGTTTACTTGAATAAGTTGGTAAACGCACTAAATTCCTCTTTTTTAGCCAACACATCAGCGACAACTGCGTGTGCTTCATTGGCTTGGATGCCTAAACGTTCATACAGCTGATTTATTTGATTGGCGGTCATAATGCAGTTGTGGTTTGTATTTTGTGCTTCGTTAATTAAAAAGTGACACAAACACAATAGGTTGGCGTAATTCGCATAGGGTCCTTGGTAACCGGGTACCTGTTGCCAGCGAACGGCGCGAACCACTTCTTCAGGCAAACTCCAGCTTTGAAACAAAAGACTGCTGATTTGATCTCGCGTTATACCAAACAAATGCTGGTCAACATAAGCGCTGGGCACGTGGGGATTGGCTTCTATATGGCGACACAGCAACGAAAAATGCGGTGGAAACGTGTGCCCTAAGACCAGATAACCAAAGTTGTTAAGCAAACCAGAAAGATACGCGAGACCACGTGCGGGCCGGTTGCGGCTGGGGTGCAGGCGCGAAAGCCTTTCCATTGCGGTGGCGGTAATGATCGCTTGTTGCCAATGGGGCGGCTGGTTGTATGGATGATCCTGAGGGAGTTGGAGCGTCTTGCCAATGGCCAGTCCTATGGCCAAATTAACCACCAGTTCAAACCCTAACACCCGAATAATAGCGTCTTCAATGGAACGAATTTTCCCCGGAATAGCATAAAAGGGTGAGGCTGCCCAACTGACGATCTGTGCGGCCAGGCTTGGGTCCATGGAAACGGCTTCAACTAATTGCTCAACGTGTGCGTCGGGATTAATTCGAAGTTGAATTACTTTTTCTACTGTTGTTGGCAGAGGGGGGATTTCAAGCGTTTCATTGAGGCGGCTTTTGATCCTGCGTGCAGAAAAACTTTGTATGGCTTGATTGACGCTGCTGGTATCGTTTTCTTCAGCCAAGGAGATTTTGATCAAGGGCTTGAGGGGTTGGCACAGTGCCTCAACGTGTGCGTGACTGATCAGGCGAGCAAACTCTTTTTGACTGAGTTTTATGTAAATATGTGGCGTGCCTGACTCAAGATAAATCGGGTCAAGCTTCAATAAGTATCTATCCACCAAGAGCAACGCGTCAGGTAAAAGCGGAAGGGCGGGCTGGTTGGGTGGGGCGTCTTTGTCCTGAGGGATTGGGTGTTCCGCGCAAGCCCGCCATGTTCGACCGTGGGAGCTGTTGAGCGCGGTGAGATCAAGCAGGCTGGCGCGAGGAATCAGGATTTGTGCTTTACCGAGACCGTCCTCCAGCAAAATCAGGGTTGCCATCGCACTGGGGCTTGCTTGATGCGCCGGATCATTCTCGCTGGCGTAACTGTTGGCCAGATCATAGTTGAGATGTTCCGCAGCCAGAAAAGCTTGAACGGTAGCAGATAAGGACATTTTTCTCTCCAGGGCACACATAAACGTTTGCAAGCGTCTTTGTTTGTTTGCGCGTATTTAACTTACTTTGATTAAGTATAGGAAAGATCTGCTGATCCGGGTTTGAATGGTCGATCTTTTGCCTGAATTAAACGGCTCAGACTTGGGCGTACAACACGCCTTGTGGCAGCCAGCGCTCAATCAACGCATCAATAATCCCGGATTCGGTGTTCTGAAATAAGGTTTGCGCGGCATGGTGTGCTTGTTCGACGAGCTGGTTATGGTGTTGTAAATCGGCGATTTTGAACCTGAGTTCACCGGTTTGGCGCGTGCCCAATACTTCGCCCGGGCCGCGCAAGGCCAAATCATGTTCGGCGATGGCGAAGCCGTCATTCGATTCACGCAGGATAGCCAGCCTTGCCTGACCCTGCAGCGATAAGGGTGGGTGATACAGCAGTAAGCAGAAACTTTCTATGGCACCGCGCCCGACCCGACCTCTGAGCTGGTGAAGTTGCGCCAAGCCCAAACGTTCTGGATTTTCGATGATCATTAGGCTGGCATTGGGTACGTTGACCCCGACTTCTATCACGGTGGTTGCGACCAGAACATCAATAAGTCCTGCTTTAAATTGCGCCATGATGGCCGTTTTTTCCTGATTGCCTAGTCGGCCGTGCAGTAAACCAATGCGTGCATCAGGAATGGTTTGTTTAAGTTCTTCGGCGCTGTTTTCGGCGGCCTGACATTGCAGCTGTTCGGATTCTTCGATGAGCGTGCACACCCAGTAAATCTGTTTCTTGTCGCGACAGGCGTGACGGATGCGATCAATGACATCGTTGCGGCGTGTATCGGGTAAAACAAGAGTTTTGACTGGCGTGCGTCCTGGCGGCAATTCATCAATGACGGAACTGTCCAGTTCGCCATAGGCACACATGGCCAATGAGCGCGGGATGGGCGTGGCGGTCATGATCAGTTGGTGGCAGCTTAAGGCATACGAGTCACTTTTTTGTTTGAGGGCCAGGCGCTGATGGACGCCAAAGCGGTGCTGCTCGTCGATAATGATGGCACCGAGGCGGGCAAAAGCCACATCGTCTTGAAACAGAGCATGGGTACCGATGAGCAGCTGAATTTCACCGTTGGCAAGTGCCGCCAGGGTTTGTTGACGGAGTTTGCCTTTGGTTTTGCCGCTGAGCCAGCCGATTTTAATCTGTAAAGGTGCCAGCCACGACATAAACGTCAGGTAATGCTGCTCGGCCAGAATTTCAGTGGGCGCCATGATGGCTGCTTGATAGCCATTTGCGATGGCACATACGGCCACAAGGCCCGCGATAACCGTTTTTCCCGAACCTACATCGCCCTGGAGCAAACGCAGCATGGGTTGGGTTTGATCCAGATCCAGAGCGATTTCCTGCCATACGCGTTGTTGCGCGGACGTCAGTTTAAAGTTTAATTGTGCCAGAAACTCTGTGGTCAGCGCATACGCTGGCGCCAAACGCGGCGCAGGATGCTGACGTAATTGTTGCCGCACTCTGAGTGAGCTCAGGCTGTGCGCCACGAGTTCTTCAAAGGCCAGACGTAATTGGCAGGGGTGTTGTTTGGCTGAAATAGCTTGAAGACGCGCGTTGGGCGGGGGTTGATGCAAATACTCAAGCGCGGTTTTGAGTGTTGGTAATTGGTAAGACTGACACAGAGAACGCGGCAGATAGTCGGGCAAGGGATCGTTGACTGAGTCGAGTTTGAGTTGTGCAAGTGCCAAGCGAATGACTTTCTGCATGCGCTGTTGTGTGATGCCCTCTGTGGCCGGGTAAATCGGCGTCAGGGTGGTAGGAAGTGGCGCATTCTCCTGCGAAATGATTTCATAGTCGGGATGATACATTTCGGGGCCGCTGCTTCCCAGGCGGATTTCGCCAAAACAGCGCAGCGTAACACCAGGTGCGAGCAGGTTTTTCTGCGCCAGAGTGAAATGATAGAAACGCAAGCACATGCTACCGGTGTTATCCTGAATTCGACATAACAGGCTGCGGCGGCGCCCCAGCACAATTTGAGACTGGATGATTTGCCCTTGGATAAGCGCTGGAACGTGAGGCGTGAGCACGCCGATAGGGGTCAGCGTCGTTCGATCTTCGTAACGCAGAGGCAGATGAAAAAGCAGATCCTGAATCGTATGGATATTCAGTTTTGAAAACGTTTGGGCCAGACTCGGGCCTATGCCTTTCAAGACAGTTAAGGGTTGGGTGAATGCTGACACGGGCGATTTTGACACGGGACAGCTCCCGGTTTAAGAAGCAAGTAAGCCGATTACAGGCTCACCATGATGGCATCCATTTCAACTGCAGCACCTTTGGGCAGGGCCGCAACACCCACAGCGGCGCGTGCTGGGTAGGGTTCCTTGAAATAACGGGACATCACGTCATTAACCAGCGCAAAGTGGCTTAGATCGGTCAGATAGATATTTAATTTAACGATATCGCTCAAGCTGCCGCCCGCCGCCGCCGAGACCGCTTTCAGATTCTCAAAGACCTGGATGATTTGAGCTTCCATATCGCCGGGTACGAGTGCCATGGTGAGCGGATCAAGCGGAATCTGTCCCGATAGATAGCTTGTTCCCTGTACTTTGATGGCTTGGGAGTAAGTGCCTATCGCTTGGGGCGCGGCCGTTGTTGAAATAACTTGTTTGCTATTGATGCTCATGCGGCTCCTGCTGGACTTTAGTGAAATTGGCTAGGTGATTGATGAATTAAGCTTTTGATCGGGTAATTTTGGCCACAGTTTTAATACCCCGAAGTCGTTTAATAATACGTGCGAGATGGACGCGATTATGCACGGAAATAAGTAATCTGATCACGCTGTAGTTGGCATTTTTTTCTTCCATATTGATAGACTCAACGTTGGCATTGGAGTCGGTGATTGACGTGGCTACCACGGCCAGCGCGCCGCGTTGATTTTCGAGCTCCACCCGGATTTCGACCATAAATTCCCCTTCAACCTTGTCTGACCACACAACGGGAATATATTTTTCTGGTTTTAACTCATACGTGCTGACGTTATGGCAGTAATCTGTGTGAACCACAATGCCGCGTCCTGAGCTGAGATGGCCGATGATGGCGTCGCCCGGGATGGGGCGGCAACATTTGGCAAAGCTGACGACCATGCCTTCGGTGCCTCTGATGGCCAAAGGACCGGGTGCTGACTGTTGGCCGTCATTATCGTCACTTGCTTGCTCCTCTTGAATAAATTGACGGGAAATAATTTGGGCCATGCGATTACCCAGACCAATATTTTCAAGCAATTCGTCGAGTGTATTAAGTCCATTTTCCTTTAGAACACGCTGAATGTTTTCTTCAGAAAGTGTTTCCAGGGTGTTTGATGATTGTCCGAGGGCCGTGTTCAGCAAACGTTTGCCCAGAGATACGGATTCTGAGTGATGTCTTTGTTTAAGGTAGTGACGAATATTGCTACGTGCTTTGCTGGTAATAACGAAATTTAACCACGAGGGATTCGGTTGTGCCCCTGGTGTGGTAATGATCTGTAAGGTTTGCCCACTTTTTAACACAGTGCTGAGCGGGGCAAGCCGTTGGTCAATTTTGGCGGCAACACAGCGGTTGCCGATATCTGTATGAACGGCATAAGCAAAATCAACTGGCGTGGCACCGGCGGGTAATTCGAGGATATTGCCTTTGGGTGTAAAGATATAAACCTCGTCCGGGAAAAGATCTATTTTGACATTTTCGATAAATTCCAGGGAGCTGCCCGCTTTTTGCTGTATTTCGAGCAAACTTTTCATCCATTCCCGTGCACGCGACTGTGCGTGACTGGGCGCCGTATCATCCGCATTTTTATAGAGCCAATGGGCAGCGATACCATTGTTGGCCATGGCTTCCATTTCTTCGGTGCGGATTTGAACTTCAATAGGCACCCCGTTTAAACCCTTGACTGTGGTGTGAAGGGATTGATAACCATTGGCTTTAGGGATGGCAATATAATCTTTGAAACGACCTGGAATAGGGGTGTAGAGATTATGCATGATGCCTAATGCACGGTAACAGGCATCAACGTCTTGGGTGATGATTCGAAAACCAAATACATCCATGATTTCGTTAAAGGGTTTGCGGTTATCCCGCATTTTGTTGTAGATGCTGTAAAGATGTTTTTGTCGGCTGATGACGCGGGCATCAAGACGCTCTTCGGCAATCCGTTTGCCTATCGTTTGACTTAAGTGGGACAGAATTTCCTTACGATTGCCTACAGCGGTTTGAACGGCCTGTTTGATGAGTTGAGCGCGCAGTGGATAAAGAGCGGCAAAACCGAGGTCTTCAAATTCGATGCGCAGGCTGTTCATGCCGAGGCGGTTGGCAATAGGCGCATAAATTTCGAGTGTTTCAGTGGCGATACGGCGCCGTTTTTTGGGTTGGAGCACATCAAGGGTGCGCATGTTGTGTAAGCGATCAGCAAGTTTGACCAGAATCACGCGAATATCCTGGGTCATTGCGAGAATCATTTTACGAAAATTTTCTGCCTGTGCAATGGCGCGTGATTCAAAATTAATTTGTGATATTTTACTGACCCCATCGACCAGATCGGCCACGACTACGCCGAACTTCTGGGTAACATCGTCCTTAGTGGCTTCGGTATCTTCTATGGTGTCGTGAAGGATGGCAGCCATCAGGCTTTGATGGTCTATATGCATTTCAGAAAGAATGTAGGCCACGGCCAGTGGATGGGTAATATAGGGGTCGCCACTGCGGCGGAATTGCCCTTGGTGGTAATGTTGGGCGAAGTGATAGGCCTCTTTGACTTGTTCGATTTGATCTTTTTCAAGATAAGTCGACAGGCGATCGCAGAGATCGTCTATGGTTTGCAACAAGCGCTTCCCCAAATTTTTCTGATGTTGATAAGGTGTGGCTATTTCAATTGTGCAAATTTAAGACTAATGGGATTGGGTGTGCTTGTCTATCCCTGGAAAGCGGCAATCATCAGGATTTGCCTCTGACAGTTGGCGCCTGCGTTGAGTAAACGGATACCAGGGAAGAGAAAGTGGTGCGCTGAGGGGAAGGTCGTGCTTATAAATGCACGGGGGGGAAGCCATCATTTTTGTTTGATCGTTCAAAGGAATCTATGTTGCTGGGTGTAATTAATTCCTGGGCAATTTCACGTAGTGCCACAACAGTGGCTTTGTCATTTCCCCATTCTACCAGAGAGGGGCGTCCGCCGGTGGAGATCTGGCGGGCACGTTTGCTGGCAAGCAAAACGAGTTCAAAGCGGTTTTCTACGTGTTTCAGGCAATCTTCAACGGTTACTCGTGCCACTTTATGCGCTCCTTTACGGTTTGGTGATCGGTGATTCTACTTTATTGTTTTGATGGGTCACAAGGATTATTAAGTAAGCGTTCGAGAAAGGGCGCCTGTGCAATCTGTTGTTTAGTTAAAGTCAGACGGTGGCAGGTGATGATGGCTTTTAGTTGTGCGAGCGCCTCATCAAATTGATCGTTAATGACCAGATAATCGTACTCGACAAAATGTGACATTTCTTCTTCGGCTTGTGCCATGCGTCGGGCTATAACGTCCGGGCTGTCCTGCGCACGGTCTTTGAGGCGCTGGTAAAGAGTCTCTTTTGACGGTGGCAGAATGAACACTGACGTAGCATCGGATCGCCGTCTGCGGACTTGTTCTGCACCCTGCCAGTCTATTTCCAGAATAACGTCAATCCCCTTTTGCAATTGTTCATTGACCCAGGCTTCATGAGTGCCGTAGTAGTTTCCAAAAACCTGCGCATGCTCCAGAAACGCACCGGCTGAGGCCATGTCATGAAACGCATCAATTGAAATAAAGTGGTAGTTAATGCCGTCCTGTTCGCCGGGTCGTTGCGGGCGAGAGGTGTGCGAAATTGAGGTGCACAGGTTGGATTGGGATTTGACCAAAGCGGAAACCAAACTGGTTTTGCCAGCACCTGAGGGCGCTGAAATGATATACAGTGTACCTATCATAAGGGTGCTCATTGTAGTGGGACAAATGTTTATTCGATATTCTGGATTTGTTCTCGCATCTGTTCAATCAGGACTTTAAGTTCGACCGCAGCGCGGGTGTTATCGATATGATTGGATTTTGAGGCGAGTGTATTGGCTTCACGATTCAGCTCTTGCATTAAAAAATCGAGGCGCCTACCCGCAGCACCACCCGTGTTAAGTATACGTTCAATTTCGTCACTGTGACTGCTGATGCGATCTAGTTCTTCAGTAATATCGATTTTTTGGGCCACGATGACCAGCTCTTGTTCTATGCGTTCACTGCGTACGTCCAGTTCAAGTTCTGCAAGACGCTCAAGCAGTTTGTGGCGATAGGCCCGAGCGAGTTCGGGCATTCGGCTATGAATGTGTTCGATGTGTGTACGGATGGGTTGGATTTTATCAAGCAGACATTGTTGGAGTGCCGCGCCTTCACGCGCTCTGGTAGCGCAGAGCTCGTTCAAAGTGAAATCAAACAGTTGTAATACTTGATCCTGGAGATCACGATCCTCTGGGACACAAGTGTTGATGACGCCTGGCCAGCGTAAAATGTCGAGAGCCGAAAGAGGCGCTGGGTTTGGCAAGGATTGATTGATTGAGGCGCATTGTTTCAGCAGCGTATCAATGAGGGCCGTGTTGAGACTTAATTCTTTGCGGCTTGTTTCTGTCTCGATCAGTTTTACGGTGCAGTCAATTTTGCCGCGTTGAATTCTGGTTTTGAGCTGATTGCGAAGTTGAGTTTCGAGGCTGTACAGGTTTTCGGGGAGACGTAGAGCAAGCTCCAGATAACGGTGATTAACGGAGCGAATTTCTATAATCAGTTGTACATCATTTACCAAAGAGCGCTGTTGGCGGGCAAAGCCGGTCATACTGCTGATCATCTTTTCTCCTTACCACAGCCGAATGCGTTAGCGATTGTTTCGGCTATTGGGTGCTATTGAAGCGTACAAAAAGTTATACTAGCCGGCCGTATAAGCGGCGGTCTGCCGTTTGTGTCAGTGCTTAATATTGAGCGTTCGGGAGCAAATAAAAAAGTCCATGTGCTATTCATTTGGCAATAACATGTTGCGGGGTGAAGGTGGCAGCAGTCTACACGGCTGCAACGAGTCGTGGTTTTTCTAGTTAACAGTTTATAGGAATCAGAACGTATGCGTCCCAGTGGTCGAATGTCCGATCAGTTAAGAGAAGTGAAAATAACCCGGGAATTTACCCGTCATGCTGAAGGTTCAGTGTTGGTGGAGTTTGGTAATACTCAGGTCATCTGTACTGCTTCGGTAGAACAAGGCGTGCCTCGTTTCATGAAGGGGATGGGTAAGGGATGGGTGACGGCCGAATATGGCATGTTGCCACGCTCAACGCATTCCAGAATGCAGCGTGAGTCCGCACAAGGCAAACAGGGCGGCCGGACGATGGAAATTCAACGTTTGATTGGTCGATCACTACGGGCGGCGACGAATCTCAAAGTCATGGGTGAAAACACCATTATCATCGATTGTGATGTTATTCAGGCCGATGGCGGCACCCGTACCGCGGCAATTACCGGCGCAAGTGTGGCACTGGTGGACGCTTTTACTTATATGC
>DAIRVL010000027.1:0-16832 GCA_036802845.1 Pseudomonadales bacterium
CGAAGGGAGTATGGCCTCGCGTTTTTTCCCTGATCCGGCATCACATTGTTATGCGTTCAGTGATGAATACGTCGATATTCTAATGAAGGTAGAGACCCACAATCATCCCACGGCCATTGCGCCCCATCCTGGCGCGTCCACCGGCTCAGGAGGGGAAATCCGTGATGAAGGCGCAACCGGTCGTGGTGCCAAACCCAAAGCGGGGCTGACAGGATTTTCAGTTTCAAACCTGCGTATTCCCGACTTTATTCAAGCCTGGGAAGAACCTGCAGATAAACCCGATACCATCGCCTCAGCGCTGGACATCATGCTCAAAGGTCCCATCGGTGCGGCAGCGTTTAACAATGAGTTTGGTCGACCTGCCTTGACAGGTTACTTCAGAACCTACGAAGAATGGGCCGTGGGTGCCCAAGGTCGTGAGAAGCGTGGTTATCATAAACCCATCATGATTGCAGGTGGCATTGGCAATATTCGTCGTCAGCATGTGTTAAAAGAAACAATCCAGCCCGGTGACCTGATTATTGTGCTCGGTGGACCTGCGATGTTGATTGGTTTGGGTGGTGGCGCCGCTTCTTCGATGGCCTCGGGGCAGAGCAGTGCCGCGCTCGATTTTGCGTCAGTCCAGCGTGATAACCCGGAAATGGAGCGGCGCTGTCAGGAAGTAATCGATGCCTGCTGGGCCATGGGTGTTGCTAATCCTATTGTGTCTATCCATGACGTTGGTGCAGGGGGGCTGTCAAATGCCTTGCCAGAACTGGTAGGTGATCACCAGCGGGGGGCAATCTTCGATTTAAGAAAAATTCCCAGTGATGAGCCGGGTATGGCGCCACACGAAATCTGGTGTAATGAATCGCAGGAACGTTACGTGTTGGCGATCAAGGAGGAAACCCTGCCAGCGTTTGAGGCCCTTTGTCGACGCGAACGTTGTCCGATGGCGGTGCTGGGTAAAGCAACAGCTGACCAGCATCTGTGTCTTGATGACCCCTTGTTTGAAAATAAACCCGTTGATTTACCCATGTCGGTATTATTTGGTAAATCGCCAAAAATGTTCAGGCAGTTTAATCCTGCACACATCCAGCGTCCGCCGCTGCTCTTGCGCGATATTAATCTCAAGGAAGCGATCTACCGGGTGCTTCGTTTACCCGCCGTGGCCAGTAAAAGTTTTCTGATCACCATTGGTGACAGATCGGTGACTGGTCTGGTGTGTCGTGATCAAATGGTCGGACCCTGGCAGGTGCCTGTTGCTGACGTGGCCGTCACAGCCAATTCGTTCACTGCCTACAGCGGCGAAGCGATGGCCATGGGTGAGCGCACACCGCTGGCCTTGATTAACGCCCCCGCTTCAGGACGTATGGCTATTGGCGAAGTTATTACCAATATGGCTGCGGCGTCCATTGAGCATCTTTCCGATATCAAACTCTCTGCCAACTGGATGGCCGCAGCGGGTCATCCCGGCGAAGATGAAGCCTTGTTTGCAACCGTTAAAGCCGTGGGCATGGAATTATGCCCTGAGCTGGGTATGACCATTCCGGTGGGCAAGGATTCAATGTCCATGCGCAGCCAATGGATTGACCCGCTCGATGGTGAACAAAAAAGTGTTGTGTCACCTTTGAGCGTGATTATCACCGGCGTGGCTCCGGTGAGCGATATTCGCCGCAGTTTGACACCACAGTTGCAGCCTTCAGCTGCAGACAATGAACTGTTACTCTTGATTGATCTTGGTGCCGGCGCCAATCGCCTGGGTGCTTCAGCACTGACACAAGTGTATAAACAGATTGGCAATGAGTGCCCCGATGTTGATCACAGTCAGCGTCTGATGGAGTTCTTTAATGCCATTCAAATGCTTAACAAAGCTGGATTGATCAAAGCCTATCACGACCGTTCTGATGGTGGGCTGGCGGCAACTCTGGCCGAAATGGCTTTTGCCGGTCATTGCGGATTAGATGTTGACCTTGCCACTATCTCAACAACTGCCTCAGCGCTGGAACTGCTGTTTAACGAAGAACTGGGCGCCGTGATTCAAGTGGCCCCCGACAAACTTGAACAGGTCCGTGATATTTTTACCGCGCACGATTTGGACCAACAAGTCAGCGTGCTTGGCCATGTCACCACTGCACGCCGTTTCAACGTGCGCCGTCATGAAACAACGTTACTCGACGAATGTTGTATTACCTTGCATCGTGCCTGGGCTGAAACCAGCTACCGCATGCAAGCGCTGCGTGACAATGAACACTGCGCGCGTCAGGAATTCGACAGTCTGCTTGAAACCAGCCAAGGTCTGCCCGTGCGTATCCCTTTTGATCACAATCACGATATTGCAGCACCGTTTATTAATGTAGGTGCCCGACCGCGAATGGCTATTTTGCGCGAACAAGGGGTGAATGGTCAGATCGAAATGGCCGCAGCCTTTCACCGTGCCGGTTTTGAAACCGTTGATGTCCACATGAGCGACATTCTTGACCAAAACCTGTCACTTGACAGTTTCAAAGGCCTGGTGGCCTGTGGCGGTTTTTCCTATGGTGATGTCTTGGGTGCGGGTGAAGGCTGGGCTAAAACCATTCTGTTCAACCGCCTTGCCCGTGACCAGTTTGAACGATTTTTTCATCGCGGCGACAGTTTTGCCTTGGGCGTGTGTAATGGTTGCCAGATGTTTTCCAATTTGCGTGACCTGATTCCTGGTGCAGAATTGTGGCCACGTTTTGTGCGTAATCAGTCGGAACAATTTGAAGCGCGTTTGGCTGCCATTAAAATTGAACACTCACCCTCACTCTTTTTTGCCGGCATGGACACCGCCGTGCTGCCGATTGCGGTGGCCCATGGTGAAGGCCGGGTCGAATTTAAGGCCGGACAACAAGAAGCGCTGCAGGCTAAAGGTCTTATCGCCGGGCGTTATGTTGATTACACCGCTCAGGTGACCGAGTCTTACCCCTTTAACCCGAATGGTTCGCCACAGGGCATTACGAGTTTAACCACCGAAAGTGGCCGCGTGACCATTATGATGCCGCATCCTGAACGCGTTTTCCGCGCCGTGCAGCACTCATGGAAACCGGCCGATTGGCAAGAAGACGCCCCCTGGATGCGGATGTTCCGCAATGCCCGCGTCTGGGTAGGCTAAATGTACAAACTTGCTTTTTATGTGCCCGAAAGCCATCTGGATGCGGTGAAAAATGCGGTATTCGCCGCCCAGGCCGGACGCATCGGGCACTACGAACACTGTTGCTGGCAAGTGTTGGGGCAGGGGCAATTCCAGCCCCTTGACGCCGCGAAACCCTTTATCGGCACACCCGGCACACTCGAAACCCTCAGTGAATACCGCGTAGAGCTTGTTTGTGAAGATGCACACATCAAAGCCGCCGTGGCCGCGCTTAAAGCCACCCACCCCTACGAAGAACCCGCCTATGAAGTGTACAAACTGGAAAGTTTTTAAACCACGCACCTCTTCGTTGTGCTTTTGCAAGACTGAAAATAAAAAACGTGCTGCTATGCTTGTATAAGCAAGATAAAACCAGTCATGTTGACCGTTATAAAAAGGCGAGCCATGGAATACGAATCAATCCATAACTATTACGAAAAACCTGTTATTGAATATGCTCATGCCAAACTCGGGGCTCAACAGGCCCCTGACCGACTCGCTGATATTGTCTGCGTAGCACTGAACCATTTACCCCCGCGTTATATCCGTTATGACGTTGATATGACCTTTTACCTTTCTCCCCAGGAAGCAAATGAAATGGCCGCCAAAATTGCTACCGCAGTTGAAAAAGCTATTACGCTGGTGGAGCAACGCGAAGCAGAGCGCAGCAAGAAAACGCCTTTTTATTGAAACCGGAACCATCTACGTGCTGCGCAGCCTGTCCCGCTATCCCTATCTCTTGGCCGACGTGGAAGTGGTTGCCACCTACAAGCTCCATAACCTGAGCCGCATCAGGCTGGAAAATATCTTTACCGCTGGTTCAATGCAGCGCAGCTCGACTTGACCATCGAAGGCCGCTTCGGAAATCCGGTCAAGCTGAAGGAATGGTTCCTGGTGCCGTTCCATGTAATTGACGAAGTGGTTCAGCGCATTCGAACTGGGTCGATTACCGAAGTGGCTTATGACCCGAAGACGGCACGGTTGGTAGGTGAGCGGCGATCAATGTATCTCGTTGTTAGGCAACAGCAAGTGACGGGGTAACGTGCCACGTTTCGTGACGGGTATGACTGTTGTTCGTCTGCAGTCTTCGGTACGCTAGTGACATAGTTCCAATTTTTTGGCGATTCGCTAAATTGCGCCAAGTTACTGTCGCGAATGCTTGACAGAAAAAGTTCAGGAAAGGATTTCTCCGCTAACGTTAACTTTGATTTGTTCCTCATGATAGTAAAAGCTTTTAGTGCTTCTGTCTCTTTTAGGGGCGGGTGAGCTGCAAGCCAACGTGAATAATGCTCTTGGGTGAATAACTTACGTCATAACAAGGAAATAAAGCGAGTTATAACTGTTTGAATTTTTAGAGTTTACAAATATTTTACTGCTGAGTTGCCTTTTTTCTGCAGGGTGAAAAGCTTCTGCTAGACTTTAAATTGTATGATATTGCATCAATCAATATTCATTATCTTAATTAAAGCAAGCAGGAAACATATTATGAGTTTAGCAAAAATGAATCAGTTTAATAGTTTGTTAACCACTGCTTCAGGGCAGATGTCTACACTGTCGCAGTTGCGAGTGATGATTTTTATTTACGAACACGATGAGTGTGCCATTTCTGATATGGCTGAGCATCTTAAAATTGAAGTTGATGCAATACGTAAAATCATTAATGCTCTGCAGACAAATAAACTTATCAAATCCAAATACGATAAAGGAACCCGAGGACGCGCACGTCGTTGTTCGATCACTCCCAAAGGGAAAAAGCTGGTCGAAATTACAGCGTAGGTTTTAAAACGCTCCACTCGCTTGGGCCAGAAAAATTCAGGCACGAGGACCCGTGAAAACAAGGTATTTGACTTAGGTTTTCGCGGGTTTGCTTTTTTAAAATTCCATCAGTTTTGCTGTAGAGCGTGTTTTGGAATTCATATAAATTTCTTTATAAATAAGTCTTTGCAATCTCTTCTGTGAGACTGCAAAATTAGCACCCTGTGCCAGTCTAGTCCTCTGTTTTGTTGGAACTTTACATGAGTTCATCCCTGTTTGGCCCCCTGGTTTTGGATATTGCGGGTCTGTCTTTAACTGAAGACGATAAACAACTGCTGCAAAATCCTTTTGTGGGTGGTGTCATATTATTCAGTCGTAATTACCAATCCCCTGGCCAAGTGACGCAATTGATTAATGATATGCGTTCTATTCGACCTGAATTGTTAATAGCGGTTGATCAGGAAGGGGGGCGCGTTCAACGCTTTAAATCTTCGCTGACACGCTTGCCAGCAATGGCCTCTATAGGTCAGTTGTATGATCAAAATCCCCAGCAGGCACTTGTGTATGCCACAGAGCTGGGTTGGTTGATGGCGTCTGAAATGTTAGTGCTGGGCGTTGATATAAGTTTCGCACCGGTGCTTGATCTGGCCTATGGTGTGAGTTCTGTTATTGGTGATCGTTCTTTGCATGCGTCGCCCGACGTTGTGATCGTTCTGGCTAAGGCTTATATTCGTGGGATGAATCAGGCTGGGATGGCTGCTACCGGTAAACATTTCCCGGGACATGGTGCTGTCTCGGCTGATTCACATCATGCGTTGCCGGTGGATACGCGCGAGCTTGATGACATTCGTCAAAATGACCTGAAACCTTTTAATGCATTGGTGGATACACTTGCCGGTATCATGCCGGCGCATATTGTGTATGATCGTGTTGATTCTAATCCGGCGGGTTTTTCCACCTTTTGGTTGCAATCGCTGCTTAGAAATGAAATGGGTTTTAAAGGGCTCATATTCAGCGACGATCTTTCCATGAAAGGGGCTGCAATCGCTGGAAACTATGTGGACAGGGCCTTTCAGGCGCTTCATGCGGGCTGTGATATGATTTTGGTCTGCAACGACAGGGAAGGGGTTGAAACGCTATTGGCTGATCAGTCGCTTACACAATGGCAAGTGAATCAGCAGCGTGTGCGTGCGCTAAAAGGAAAGCCCCAGGTAAGTGATGTCGCTGCTCTGCGGGCCATGGAAAGATATACTACTGCGCGTGATTTAGTCGCTCATTACAGCGCCGCACAATAAATTTACTTATCCTATGTAAACCTGATAAGTCAAAAATGACTTGAACGCTAAAGAATGTAAGTTATGACGGATGTTGATATAAAAGAAGTTATCGCAGTGCAGGAAAAGGCGCAGTGTTTGTACACGGTACAAGACGTAGATCAGCATATCGAACATGTCGCAAAGAAAATTAATCGTGCTTATCAGTCGCTCAATCCCATCGTTATTTGTATCATGACGGGTGGGGTGGTTTTTTGTGGGAAATTATTGCCTTTGCTTGATTTCCCCATGCAATTCGATTATGCACATGCCACGCGTTACAACAGCGGAACAGAAGGATCAACGTTAACGTGGCGGATGATGCCGGCATCTGATTTACAAGGGCGCCATGTATTAATTGTGGATGACATCTATGACGTAGGTGAAACATTGTCAGGTGTCATTGATACGTGCAAAAAACTCGGGGCTTTGTCGGTTAAAAGCGCTGTGCTGGTGAATAAACATCATAAGCGAAAACATAATGCCGAGTTCACCGTAGACTTTATTGCATTAGAAACCAGTGATTGTTATTTGTTTGGTTATGGTATGGATTACAAGGGATATCTACGTAATGCACCGGGAATTTTTGCAGTGACTCAGGATTAATTGGAGCGGGGTCTGGCGTGGACGTTGAACATTTTGAAGAGCTTGCATTAAATATCAGTTTATTTGTTTTGTTTGCGTTTATGTTTTTTATTGTTTACGACCTGGCGAAAAAATCAAAGGCTGGGAAGTTTGGCACGGCTGTTTTATTTTTGGGTTTATGTCTGGGAATGGTCGGTTTCTTAATGAAAGGATTAATTGCTAAAGCGTTGGGGCTTTAGCGATTAATCTGTTGTACTTCTTTTGGATCACTTGAGTTCTGCGGTCAGGCAAGGATGAATGGTTTGCAGAATTTGTTTGAACACTTTCGGGTTGCCACACACCACATTACCGTTTGTTAGATAGTGATCGTTACCAGTAAAGTCACTGATCAAACCACCGGCTTCAGCGACAATTAAAGCGCCTGCGGCAATATCCCAGGTATGCAATCCAAATTCCCAAAAACCGTCATATCGACCTGCCGCAACATAGGCAAGGTCCAGTGCGGCTGAACCTGCGCGGCGAATGCCGGCTGTATCCTGACTGAGTTTTTTGAACATCTCCAGATAGGCATCCATTGAAGCTTTTTGACTTTGTCGAAATGGAAAACCCGTGCAGAGAAGTGCACCTTCCAGCGACTTGCGTGCAGTGACGCGAATGCGTTTGCCATTGAGTTGGGCGCCACGGCCACGGCTGGCGGTAAACTCTTCTTGTCGCATGGGGTCGAGAATCACAGCATGTTCTATTTTGCCTTTGTATTGCAGGGCAATGGACACAGCAAAATGGGGCACACCGTGGATAAAATTGGTGGTGCCATCTAAGGGATCAATAATCCATACATGGTCTCTGCCGGCACCTCGTCCTTCTATAAGTCCCGCTTCTTCACATAAAAAACTGTGGTCAGGGTAAGTTTTTTGTAACACATCCAGAATGGTGCTTTCTGCGGCCCGATCTACCTGGGTGACAAAATCATTTGTTTCTTTGCTTTCAATACCCCCAAGCTTTGAGTTTTCGGTGGCACGCACAATCAGGGTGCCCGCCGCTCTTGCTGCTCGCAGCGCGATGTTTATCATTGGTTGCATAGGTTTACCATGTAGACAGGGTTTGAGGAGAGTGAATGCGGCGCGATTCTAACAAGAAATGCAGTCCAGAACCATGACAACACGTTTTTGATCCGGGTACCGGTGTTTAGTGAGTAAGCATAGGACCGTAGATCACATGCAAGGGCTGTATTTTTTTGTGATACCATTTTTCGAGTAGTTATTTACTAAGGATGAGCGAGGACGAGGATGATTGAATGTACGCTGAATGGTAAACCTGTATCGCTGGATGTGGACGAAAATACCCCACTTTTATGGGTAATTCGTGACACACTTCAGTTGACCGGAACCAAGTTTGGTTGTGGTAAAGGTCTGTGTGGTGCATGCACCGTGCACATGAATGGGCTTGCCATTAGATCATGCCTCACCCCTGTAAAAGCAGTGGCTGGCGCACAGGTGGTGACTATAGAGGGATTATCTGCTGATTCGAGTCATCCGGTGCAAGAGGCCTGGAAAATTGAGAATGTAGTGCAATGCGGTTACTGCCAGTCAGGACAAATCATGTCAGCTTCTGCCTTATTACAACAAAATTCCAATCCTGGTGATGATGACATTGATCAGGCCATGTCGGGCAATTTGTGTCGCTGTGGCACCTATCAGCGTATTCGTAAGGCCATCCATTTAGCAGCTGATTTACAGCAAACGCAACTTGCAGGGCTGGTGCATTCTCACGCCAAGGAGTCGGGCGCATGAACGTGAATCGTCGTGAGTTCCTTAAAATTAGTGCGGCATTAGGCGGTGGTTTACTGGTTTCGCTGTATTTGCCTGGATGTCAGAAATCCCCTCAGGACGATAAAGCCTGGGCGGGTGATGATTTTACGCCGGCAGCCTGGATCCGGATTTCACCGGATAACACCATAACTTTTTATCTTGATAAGTCGGAAATGGGGCAGGGTGTTACAACCTCGTTACCCATGTTAATTGCTGAAGAACTGGATGTATTACTTGATAGTGTAAAAGTTGAATTTGCTCCAGCGCATACCCGTTTTGATTCGCCTCGTATGTTAATGATGATGACCGGAGGCAGCACGAGTGTTGCCACCAGTTTTATGCCTATGAGACGCGCGGGCGCGACTGCACGTGAGCTATTGATATCTGCGGCGGCACAGACCTGGGCTATTGAACGAAGCCAGTGCCAAGCACGAGAGGGCCGGGTTTATCAAACCAACGGCCGCGATTCCTTGAGTTATGGCGAGCTTGCCACACGTGCCAGCACGCTCAGTGTTAGTGAAAACACGGTTGTGCTTAAATCACCTGAAGCATACCGTTATATCGGCAAACCCATTCGCCGGCTCGATAGCGACATCAAAATCAATGGCAAGGCACAGTTCGGTATTGATGTAAAACGTCCCGATGCTTTGGTGGGCGTTGTCGTACGTTCTCCTGTGTTTGGCGGGCGAGTTAAAACATTCGATGCATCTCAAACCCAATCACAAAATGGTGTGGTGAACGTGTTTGAAATTTCCACCGGTATTGCTGTGTTAGCCGACACCTACTGGCATGCGCGTGAAGCCGCCAATCAGCTCAAAATAGATTGGGATGAAGGTGCGTTTGCCAAAACAGATGAGCCTACTATTCGCGAATTATTGAAAAATCTGGCGACTCAGCCTGGTAGTACATTGCATGAAGACGGCGATTTTTCAGAAGCAATAAAACAAACCACGCGTACACTTGAAGCGCATTACCGTGTTCCGTATCTGGCGCACGCCACTATGGAACCGATGAATTGTACCGCTCATGTGCAGGCGGATCGCTGCGATATCTGGGCGCCTACACAGGCGCAAAGCAGCGCACGTGCGGTGGCGGCGGCACTGTGTGGTTTCTCGCTTGAACAGGTGTTTGTGAATACCACCTGGTTAGGTGGTGGTTTTGGTCGTAGGGCTGAGCAGGATTTTGTTGTTGAGGCGGTGGAAGCTTCAAAAGTGGTCGGCAAAGCGGTGAAAATCGTCTGGTCGCGCGAAGATGATATGCAGCACGATTATTATCGCCCCCCTAGTTATAGCGTTCTTAAAGCGGGATTAAATGAAACCGGCCAACCCGTGGCCTGGATGCATAAGATGGTTAACAGCTCTGTTTTGTCCGATTCGCTTGAAGGGGGTTTGATGACCGGTGCTTTACCGGGATGGCTGCCTGATACAGTCAAAATGAATGCAGGCAGACTCGGTGCGGTGTTAACGCGCAAGATCAATGAACCCGTTTCAACCGAGGGAGGTGTTGAGATTCCCTATACTATTCCAAATCAGCGGGTTGAAAGAGTCGCGTTTAATTTGCCGGTGCCCTTGGGGTTCTGGCGTTCGGTGGGGCACTCGCATACTGCTTTTATGGTAGAAAGTTTTATTGATGAACTGGCGCATCTTGCCGGGCAAGATCCTTACCTCTATCGCTCCAGCTTGTTAAAAGATAAACCACGTCACAAGGCGGTTTTAGAACGTGTAGCCAAACGTGCAGACTGGGGCGCTTCGCTGCCGACAGGCCGTGCCAGAGGTATTGCACAGCATGCGTCCTTTGGCAGTTTCGTAGCGCAAGTGGCCGAGGTGTCGATGAATGCCGAGGGTAACCCGCGCGTGCATAAAGTGTTCTGTGTTATCGATTGCGGGCAAGTAGTGAATCCTGACATTGTCAAAGCACAAATGGAGAGTGGCATTGTCTTTGGTTTAACCGCTGCACTTAAAGGTGAAATTACCCTTGAGAAAGGCAGAGTGCAGCAATCGAATTTTCACGATTATCCCTTGTTACGCATGAATGAAATGCCAGAAATCGAGGTGGAAATTATCGAAAGCGCCGAGGCCCCATCAGGTGTTGGTGAACCGGGAACACCACCGATTGCACCGGCTGTGGCTAATGCTTTATACGCCTTGACTGGAAAACGACTTCGTGACTTGCCGCTACGATTTAAAGAGTCTTAACGATCCAGACCTTTAAACGTGATGCCATTTTCGGTGTAATAAGGTTATGTACAGGGTTAAAAATGTGAGACGTTTTATATTTTGGCCAAATAAACCTGACTTAATGTGTGACGCGCGCTATCCTTGCTGCGCATATTTTATACAACACAGCAGAGGGCATTTGAATGAATTATTTTAAGGCAACGGCAGTTTCCATGCTTACCTTGGGTCTTATGGCCTGCGGTGGTGGTGGTGACTCAAACACATCGAATTTTGGTCAAAGTGGTAATTTACAACTGAGTGTTACTGATGCACCGATGGATGGTGCTGAGGCGGTCACCATTACCTTCTCTCAGGTGACGGTTAAACCCGTAAATGGAAACCCAGTTGAACTGACCGATCTGGAAAAAACAAGCTTGAACTTACTGAACTATACCGGTGGCGATAGCGAGTTGCTTATTAATACCAGCGATAACAACTCTCATAATCCAGCACTGCCTGCGGGTGATTATGAGTGGATGCGCTTTCACATCAGCGAAGCCACGATCACCCTTAATGGTCAGGTTTATGAGCTTGAAGTACCCAGTGGCGATACCTCTGGTTTAAAACTGAACCGTCCCTTCACGATCCCTGCCAATGACATTGGTTTTTACACCATTGATTTTGATTTAAGACATTCAGTCATCGGCCCCTTCACCAAACATGGGGAACAGTACTACAAACTCAAACCCGTGCTTCGACTGGTCGAAAATGAAGAGGTGGGCAAAATTAAAGGGGTCATTGACGGCAATCTGCTTACTGATTGCAGTGATGCGGCGGTGTATTTGTTTGAAGACCATATTGATGCGGAAGATATGGACGACGTAGATTTTGACGCCTTGGAAGACAGCATGGATGATCATGATGACATGGAGCCGGTCATGTCTATTTCACTTTCAAGCTGGACGGGTGGTGATGCTGTCTATAGTTTCGGTTTTGTTGAACAGGGCGAGTACACTGTTGCCCTGGCGTGCGGTAATGATGATCCTGATTACGACGACGATGATTTGCACTTTTTTGATGCGGTACCTGTAGAGGTATCAGCACAGGAAATTGTAAACGTGAGTTTTAATTTATAAACATACAACCCGGACACGCATTTAATTCGCTTCATCAATCGCTTGTCCGGGTGCTCGTTTTACCCTTCATTTTACTTTTCCTGAAAGAAACCATTTCCAGCTGAATTTATTGGGTGCCACTGAGCATTTCAGCGCGTTGTTTAATCGCCGCCCAATTCTTTTCATTGAGCAACGAGTGGGGTGTTAACCACGTTGTGCCAACACAAAATACATTACTGGCCTCTAAATAGTCTTTAAAATTAAATTCGTTAATGCCGCCCGTGGGGCAAAAGTGAATGTTGGGAAAGGGTGAGGCAAGATTGTTTAAATAATCCAAACCACCACTGCTTTCGGCAGGAAAGAATTTTAAATACTGCAAACCCGCTTCGATCCCGAGCAAAATTTCAGACGGGGTGATGGCCCCGGGTAAAAAGGGGATATGGTGTTCCTTTGCCGCAGCAAGTAAGCCCTGTGTAATACCGGGACTGACGGCAAACTGCGCTCCGGCATTCTTTACCTGTGCGAACTGTGACGCAGTGGTCACGGTGCCGGCACCGACACAAAGTTGCGGCAATTTTTTGCGCAGCATTTCAATGGCTCCGAGGCCATGTGCTGTACGCAAGGTAATTTCAAGAATGGTAATGCCGCCGGCCCACAGGGCTTCAGCCAAAGGTAAGGCCAGATGCGGGTCGTTAATTGTGATAACGGCAACGATGGGGGGGCGATGCTCAAAGAGTGCTGATATGTTTTGCATAGGATAAATACCCTTGTAAGCCCGAAAATAATGGCAAGCTATTCCCTGAGAGAGCGCACCCTAAAATAGGGATAATGCCCCTTTTTCAGCGCTGGAAACACAGGCGCGCGCTGAACTAAACAGTGTCTGGCCGCAGTTAAATGTTTCAGCCGGCGTGAACTGGGCGAAGCGGCGTTGATGAAGCGTCTCGTTGGATTGATGAAGCTGCATCAGACCTTTATCCGCATCAAGCTCAATGATATCACCGGTTTCTATCTTGGCTAACAGCCCCTGATCGAGGGCTTCCGGGGTGACATGAATGGCCGCGAGAATTTTGCCCGAAGCGCCTGACATACGGCCATCGGTCACCAAGGCAACCTTGAACCCTTTCTTCTGCAGCGAGGTGAGTGCCGGTGTTAATTTGTGCAGTTCAGGCATGCCGTTGGCCTTTGGGCCCTGAAAGCGTAATACGGCTACAAAATCCTGATTGAGTTTGCCATTCTTGAAAGCGCTCAGAACGTCGTCCTGGGTGTTAAATACAATCGCCGGTGCTTTGATAACATGATGCTCCGGTGCTACGGCGGACACTTTTACAATGGCGCGTCCAATATTTCCCTTTAAGAGTTTTAAGCCCCCGTGTGGGGAAAAAGGGGTTTCAATTGAAGCGATAATGTCGTTGCTGTCAGAATCTTGCGGCAAATCAAGCCAATCAATTGTTCCGGCATTGTTTTTGATCGGGTACTGGAGCATGTGTTCAATCCCGTCGCCCAACAGGGTTTTTACCTGTTGGTGAAGTAAACCGGCTTTAACTAGTTTTTGCAAAATCGAACCCACACCTCCGGCGGCCTGAAACTGATTAATATCGGCTTCACCATTGGGATAGACTTTTGTCAGTAAGGGCACAATATCGCTTAAATCGGTAAAATCCTGCCAATTGATTTCAATACCGGCGCAACGGGCGATGGCGATCAGATGAATGGTTAAATTGGTGGAGCCGCCGCTGGCCAGCAGCGCAACCATGGCGTTAACCAGCGAACGCTCATTGATTTGCTCACCTATCGGCGTGTAATAAGAACTTTGACGGCTTAAACGAAGAATTTGTTTGGCGGCCAGTTTAGTTAATTCGGGTCGCAGAGAGTCCGTGGGATTAAGAAACGTCGAGCCTGGCAGTTGAAACCCCATAACCTCCAATAACAGCTGATTGGTGTTTGCTGTGCCATAAAACGTGCAGGTGCCTGGGCTGTGATAGGCTTTTTGTTCAGAGGCTAACAAGGCGTCTTGGCTGATTTTACCTTCGGCAAATAATTGACGGGTCAGTGCTTTTTCTTCATTGCCTTGTCCAGTAGTCATGGGGCCAGAGGGAATAAACAGTGCGGGCAAATGACCGAACTGTAACGCACCCATTAACAGTCCGGGGACAATTTTGTCACAGGTGCCGAGTAAAATAACGCCATCAAACAGCTGGTGTGACAGAGCAATAGCCGTGGCTTGCGCGATAATGTCGCGACTGAATAATGAAAGCTCCATGCCTTCGTAGCCTTGGGTAATGCCATCACACATCGCAGGTACGCCGCCAGCAACCTGGGCCAAAGCGCCTTCTTCATTGAGTGCATTTTTAATTTGCTGAGGATAATCGTGATAGGGTTGATGGGCTGACAGCATGTCGTTGTAGGCAGTCACAATAGCGATATTTTGTTTTTTAGCACCTGACCGCAGAATGATTCTTTCATCTTCGGTGGTGCTGGCAAAACCATGAGCCAGGTTTGTCGCACCCAGTTGATCCCAGTGCAGTTTTTTCTGCCGGTCGATCTGTTGCAGATAACGCGCTCGAAGCGATTGACTGCGTTGAGTAATTGATGCAGTCACTTTTTCAACGACGGGATGAAGTGTTGTCATTAGGCGGCCCAATAAATATGCACAGGAACGTGACTGCGATGCAGGATATGGCCCACAGGCAGCGTTATTTGGGTGGCATTTGCACGCGCACTTAAATAGATTTTTTTCTTGGCGTCACCTTGAATAAAAATAATGATTTCGCGGGTGTTTAGCAGGGCATTCAAGGTCAGTGACATGCGCGTATGCGCCACCTTGCCAGGCCGCATCGCCAAACACAGGTCTTCGTTGTCAGCGGCAATGCCACGGTTAAATTCGGGCGCGTTGGCAAACAAGGAGGCGACGTGGCCATCTTCCCCCATGCCTAACAAACAGATATCCGTGGGCCAAGACAGTTGCTGCAATCGCTGGCGGATACGCGCTTCACCCGCTTCAGGATGGGTGTCACCTGAGTAAAGTGAAATAAAATGCGCTTGAGTCTTACTCAGAAAATGGCTGCGAATCACCCCTTCATTGCTGTCTGGATGATCTGCAGCCAGCCAGCGTTCATCGCTTGGCACTAAGGTTATTTTCGACCAGTCGAGTGTATCCTGTGCCAGCAAATCAAACAGCGGGATAGGCGTGGAGCCGCCTGGTACTACCATGGATGCGTGATTTCGATGTGCCAAGGCTTGCTTTAAATGAACCACAAGGTGTTCATTTAAAGCAAGAACAAGTTCATGGCGATCGCTAAAAAAATGTTCTGTGATCATAAAGACCTCAACTCATTTCATTCCATAAACGACCGTCTTTGGCTAACAGAAGCGTTGAGGCGGCAGGGCCCCATGAGCCAGCAGAATAAATATCAGGTACTCGGTGATAATGCTTCCAATGCGCAATAATGGGATCAACCCAAGCCCAGGCGGCTTCTAGTTCATCGCCGCGCATAAAGAGGGTGGTATTGGCGTTGATGGCGTCTTGCAACAGCCGCTCATAGGCCGATGGAATGTGTGCTCCGGGGTATTTGTCAGGACTTAAATTCAGTTCAGTCGCTTGAATGCTCATGCCTTCTCCCGTGCGTTTTTCACAAATACGCAAGGTAATACCTTCTTCGGGTTGGAGTTTTATCACCAGTTTATTAGGCATGGACGATGAATCAAAGGAATCAAAAATCGAGTGGGGAATTTTTTTGTATTCGACCACAATTTCACACAAGGCACTGGCCATGCGTTTGCCGGTACGCAGATAAAAAGGCACACCATTCCAACGCCAGTTATTGATTTCAGCTTTGAGTGCCACAAAGGTTTCAATGTGACTGTTGGGTGGTACGTGTTCTTCTTCAAGGTAGGCTTTGATGCGATCCCCATTCACCATGCTATGACCGTATTGCCCTCTGACCACATTTTTTTGCAATGCTTCATCCTTGATGGGTTTTAAGGCTTTTAAAACTTTTAGTTTTTCATCACGAATCGCATCGGGTGCGGAGCTGTAGGGTGGCTCCATGGCGATAATACACAGCAATTGCAGTAAATGGTTTTGCACCATATCGCGCATGGTGCCCACTTGTTCAAAGAAATCGCCGCGCGCCTCAACGCCAATGCTTTCGGCAATGGTAATTTGAATGTGGTCAATATAATGATTGTTCCATTGCGCCTCAAACAGGCTGTTAGCAAAACGAAGTACCAAAAGATTTTGTACGGTTTCTTTACCCAGATAGTGATCAATGCGATAGGTTTGACTTTCATCAAACCAGCTGGCGACTTGGCGGTTGATCTCACGGGCGGTGTTTAGATCGTGACCAATAGGTTTTTCCAGAATAACCCGCGACGATGTTGTAATAAGATTTTGTTCGGCCAGATTCCGACAAATGTGTACATACAGGCTGGGTTGCGTTGCCAGATAAAATAAACGTTCTGAATGAGGGTTTTGTTCAAGAAGTTGTTTCAGATTAACAAAATCATCCTGGCTGTTACCGTCGAGCGCCAAAAAATCGATCTGCTGCGAAAATTTCTGCCACTCTTCGTCTGTTCCCACTGACTTTGGCGCGTATTTTTTCATGGCGACATAGAGTAAATCCCTGTACTCCTGTGCATGAATCTTACTGCGGGACAAGCCGACAATGCGGCATTTAGGTGTAATGACTTTATTGCGATAGAGCTGAAATAAAGCCGGGATGAGTTTGCGTTGGGCAAGGTCACCACGGCCGCCAAATAACAGAATATCGATGGGCTTTTTCACTGTGCAGTTTCCTCTTTGTGGAAAAGACGTTTCCTTGTGCCTTCAGCTCAGGCGAGAAAAAAGCCTTTTATTTATCAAACCCGTTTAGGTATCAAACGTAGGCGTTATTACGTTTGGACTGAAAGAACCTGCTAACCATTATCGTACCACTTGGCCAGAGATGCCACGATAGCTGTTAAATGTT
>DAIRVL010000027.1:16932-21041 GCA_036802845.1 Pseudomonadales bacterium
TGCTAACCATTATCGTACCACTTGGCCAGAGATGCCACGATAGCTGTTAAATGTTGACCTTATTTTTGCGTTTACAACACGGTTTGGCATGTTGAAATGTTTATCGGCGTGTCACAGGCCGTGGTGGCGTGTTACAAATAAACGATGTACTGCTCAATGCTCTGCCGTTATTTTCTTAAAAACGCATTGGTTCTTGTGGCTGCAAAAATTGAGTTCCCAAGATTGTCATCCTGTTTATGGCTTGAACCCCTTGCTTTAACGGTAGATACAGGATGCCTGAATATTCCGTAAAAATAATACTAATAAAAACGTGAACTCTCTACCAGCCATTTAGATAGGGATATCAGGTGTTGGAATTTAATCCGCAAGTATCGGTCCTGTGTGGATTAGGTGCTCGAATAGGTCTGCACTGTGTGCGACCTTTTTTTGAGTTTGACAGAGAATCAAGCACTGGCACAAGAAAGATTAGACGCCATATTAAGTCTTGGTCTGGAAGAAATCACCTAGGTCAGAATCATAACACCGACCCGCCAAATCGAGCACTTAGCAAAAACGGATTCAAACATGTACGTTATTCAGGCTACTGAGCTCCATCAACTGGGTGCGCGCACGCTTATGATGCGATAACAAAAAGAGGTGTTTCGAAATATAGTTTTGAGTCTTTTTACTCAACAAAAAGTGAAATGGGTACGGGTTTTGATTTAAGTCAGGTTTACGGTTTTGTAAAACAAAGTGGGGGCGGTTTTTCCGATGATGCGCAGACAGAATGGTTTGATGAGAAATTATATAAAACTATTTTACGCAAACCATTCAGTGCAAAAAGTTTGGTGAAATGCATTCAGGAATTGTTATCTGAAAAATGAAGACACTTTTCATAAAATTACGCTATTTAGCGTTCTTTATTTGTGTGGAAGAAATTACCAACTCCAAGGTATGGATTTGACCTGCATCCAGAGAAATTGTATCCGACGCTGCATTGGCCGTTTCTACACAGAGGAAATCACGGTAGGCGTCCGGCGGCATTTGCGACATGTGTTGCGATTTTTCCAGCCACGGATTCCATATTACCGTAGATGCACTGCCTTGTGTTTGCAGGCGAATCGTGTTGTTATGTGCATCTTTAATGCGCAATTCATCGGGGGTATTCAGATAAACACGATCAGTTTCTGCGGTAAAAAAAAGTGGCCCGTGTTGGATTTTATTTTGCCACTGATCAAGCGCGTCCAAATAGGTGCATTGCTCCAATCCAAGCACCTCCGTGGCATAAATGTCACCGACAGAAAAGTAAGTGTGTAAAGCCTGGCTGAAATGCACGGTTTCTGATGTGTGATTTTGAGTGCTGAGTGTTAATTGCAGCGTTTTTCCTATAAAAAACTTGAGTGTGGGCCTAAGAGGGAAATGATCGGGCAAGTCGTGTAGTGTGCAGATTAATGTTGTGCCTTCGCTGTCGTGAAACCAATTGCTGAGTGTCCACAGTTTGTTTCGTGCAAATCCGTGCGCGTCTTTATGGGCAAGGTCATTGAAACAGTGCTGGACCGTCTGGGGATTTTTATCAAAATTACCAAACCAGGGCCAACACACAGGAATGCCCTGACGCACAGCCTGACCTTTTTCAAAGCTAACGTGTGTGTTGTGCCACAATAAAGGCTCATATCCATGGGCCTGAAATTGGATGACCTGTGCTCCTTGTAAAAGTACCGTGGCCTGTGCGAAATCATTTTTAACTTCTACGGCAGGAATGTTGCCACAGAAAGTGTATTCGATGGTGGAATGTGTCACGGCCTTTATCCTTGATATAAATAAGACTACAAAAAATCAGAGAAAAATTAGGGTTTTTAAGCGGTTTAAATCAGCGTAAAGTTGCCTGCTGCTAGGCTCACGCGCCTTGTCTGTACGTTTGTCAGAGTATAATGATTCAAACCTGTTTTGGGGATAGTATTCAGACTAGTCAAGAAAAACGCAGGCAGATGCAAAGGTGTTTCGCTTGTTTTTCAGCCGCAGTCACACGTTTAACCGGGGAAATAACGATGAAGAGAAAAAAAATATTGATGGTATTGGTTTGTATGGGCTTGGCAACAAGTGCGCTTGCGCAACCTGCGCTCAGTCCATCGCCCACCAATGCCAAGGTGAGCATTAGCGAACCAAGCAATAATGCAGTGGTAGCCACGACCTTTACCGTAAAATTTGCGTTATCAGGAATGGAACTTGCGCCCGCCGGCACTCAAAAAGAAAACACAGGTCACCATCATTTATTGGTCGATATGGCAACGCTGCCTGAGCCGACCCAGCCCCTGGCGGTGAGTGATCATATTCTGCATTTTGGCAAAGGCCAGACTGAAACGACCTTAACACTTGCGCCGGGCAAACACACCTTGCAGTTGGTGTTAGGCGATTATGCCCATGTGCCGCACAACAAGCCGCTTATTTCAGAAAAAATTACCGTTAATGTGAAGTAAGTGATGCGGTTAATTTGTTGAGCTTTGTTAGCTACAAAAAAAGCGTGGTCATTAGCATCACGCTTTTTTTATTACCGTTTAATTAAAACGGATTTTTTTGACCTATACACGCCCCAGTGGTTTATTAAACCAGTTGGACTAAAACGTCAATCAATTGTTTCATGCGTGCGTTGATAGTGTTAAAACTTTTTGTATTTCCCCGTATTTGTTCAGCCGATTGTACCCAGGGTGAGGCGTCTAAATCATCGTGGCAATGCGTAATCAGCGCGTTTGCCGATTCCAATGTTGTTTCCAGATGAAATTGCAAGGCAATTACCCGTCCTTGATAAATAAAGCCCTGATTAGTGCAGGCGGCGCTGTGGGCAATGGCAATGGATTGAGCGGGAAGATCAAAGGTATCGCCGTGCCAATGAAAAACCTCGCAGGGCGGTGAAAATACCTGTGCCAAGGATGACGGATGTATTTCATCCCGTCGTTGAATGGGCCACCAGCCTATTTCCTTGCTGTGATTTTTATACACCTTTGCGCCGAGAATCTGCGCAATCAATTGAGCGCCGAGGCAAATCCCCAAAACCACTTTATTTTGTTCAATGGCGTGTTTGATAAAGATCTTTTCTGTTTTAAGCCAAGGATATTGATCTTCATCATTCACGCCCATCGGGCCACCCATTATAATTAGCACGTCGAAATCATCGGTGCAGGGTAGGGTTTCGTGCTGGTAAAAACGGGTTGCTGTTACTGGGTAATGGCGATGCCGGAACTCTGCCTCCATACTGCCCAGACCCTCAAAATAAACGTGTTGCAAGTAATGTATTCGCATGTATTGTTTAATCCATAAAAATGGCCAAGGGTTTGGATGTATCTAGACCTTGCATGATAATGTTACAAGATACGATGCTGAAACAAGGCCTTGTCTGCTCGGTAATTGTTATAAAAAATAAAGAGGATGAAATGAAAGAGACCTTAATAAAAATGAAGCCATTAAAACAGGTAAAAGCTTGGGATTGGAATGTCAGAATCTTTCATTGGCTGTTGCTGGTGCTGGTGATTAATGCATGGGTGACTGCCGAGTTTGGTGATATGGAAATGAAATGGCATCAGATAAATGGTTTATCCATTTTGTTTTTGGTGAGCTTTCGTATTTTCTGGGGCCTCTTAGGCAGTAGCACAGCACGTTTTACCCGCTTTATTTATGGGCCTGGAAAAATGCGTGCGTATTTAAGCGCGATGCGAAGCGGTAAAGCGCAAAAATATTTAAGCCATAATCCCTTGGGCGGTGCCATGGTGATAGCCTTGCTATTGATGTTGGTCACGCAGGCGACGACAGGTTTGTTTTCGTCCGATGGCATGTTTGCCAACGGGCCTTTGTCGGACAGGGTCTCCGAAAGCATGTCCGAGCAATTTTCTGATTTACACGAAATAGGCTTTATTTGTCTGCTGGTTTTGGTGGTATTCCACGTGTCGGCCGTTTTGTTTTATCTCTTTAAACATAAAGATAATCTGATCAAACCTATGCTCAATGGCTATAAAGCGGCAGCCGAATATGAAGACGGCAAGGAAATGCAGTCTGTGTCAGCGTGGCGAACGGTGCTGTGTGTGGTTCTGGCTGCGATTGTTGTTTATATGGCGAATTCGGGTTTTGATGTCAGTGCT
>DAIRVL010000028.1:0-20957 GCA_036802845.1 Pseudomonadales bacterium
GAAGTGGTCATAAAACCATTGGGTAAAATGCTGCATGGCACACTGGGAATGGCCGGTGCTACCATTACCGGTGACGGATCAATTGCAATTATTCTTGATGTGCCTGGTTTGATAAAACGTTATGCATGAGATGCATTGATTATTTAAGTTCTCTTTTAGGTGCACTTTGTTAAAGAGCTTTTTCTGAGTTAAATTGTCAGTGTGACAGGCTGTTATCGCAGTGCTAAGGGAGTGGGAATGACAATCGGTGTGTTGGTTGTTGATGATTCAAATTTTTTCAGGCAGCAAATTAGCAAACTTATTAATAGTTTTGGTGATTTCAAAGTTGTTGGAACGGCGGTCAACGGTTCTGAAGCCATTACAAAAACGGCCTTGTTAAGACCTGATGTCATTACCATGGATTATGAAATGCCCGGCATGGATGGCATTACATCTATCCGTCAAATCATGGAAAAAACCCCAACGCCGATACTGATGCTTTCATCGCTCAGCTACGATGGTGCGCGTATAACCCTTGATGCTCTGGATTCAGGTGCCACAGATTATTTGCTCAAGGATTTTGAATCATTTGCCAGAGCCACAACCAAAACACAGAACGAACTGTATAAAAAACTTAAAGCACTTTCAGAGTCGCCTTTATCGCGAGCCAGTAGAGCAGCATCATCCACACCAACACCCGCCATACCAAACCCGACACCAGCCAAGCCAATCAGCACCTCTAAACGTGAAAATGACAGCTCTTCCAAGCTTGCACAGACAACAGCTTCTTCAGCAGCATCAAAAACAGAACAAAAAAATAACGCCGCAGCAAACACGGCTGAGCAGAAAAACACGGGTTCAAAATTAAAATCACTGAGTCACTATGATGTGATGCTTATTGGCTGTTCGACAGGCGGTCCGGCTGTTCTTAATCGACTTTTATCACTGGTCTCGGCAAATTTTCCTTTGCCAATTGTTATAGCATTGCATATGCCCGAATATTTTACTGAAACATTTGCACAACGTTTAAATCAACTCTCAAAACTTAAAGTTAAGGAAGCTGAGACAGGTGACACATTAGTCAGAGGGCAGGTCTTGCTTGCGCCGGGCGGCAAACAATTAATTTTTGATCCAAAAACACGTAATTCGCTTGTTGTTGTGCCTAATTCAAAAAATCTGAATTATGCGCCTTGTGTTGATGTCTTGTTTGCCTCTGCGGCACGCGATCTGGATAAAAAAGTTCTTGCTTTAGTGCTAACGGGTATGGGTGCTGATGGCAGAGAAGGTGCAAAATTGATTAAAAAAAACGGCGCAACAATTTGGGTGCAAGACGAAAAGAGCTGTGTCGTGTTTGGCATGCCTGGTGCAATTGTTAAAGCAAATCTGGCGGACGCTGTGTTATCGATGGATGCCTTGACTGATCTATTTGTGACGGGTTGAGAACGATGGATATTTTAACCGTCATTGGTATTGTTCTTGGCATAAGTGCCATTTTTGTTGGGAATTATCTTGATGGCGGTCATATTGCTTCTTTGCTTAATTTTCCGGCCATTTTTATTGTTTTAATGGGTACGTTTGGTGCTGTATTTGTACAAACCTCCTTGGTTACGATGAAGCGCGCAATGAAATTACTTTCGTGGGTTTTGTTTCCCCCTGTCATACATCTGGATAAAGACATCGCCCGTATTATTTCATGGAGCATTACGGCGCGACAGGAAGGTTTGTTAGGACTGGAAGCGCTTATTGAAAAAGAGAAAAACAAATTTTCCCAGAAAGGTTTGCAGCTACTTGTCGACGGCAGTGAGCCTGAAACCATTCGTATCGTGCTTGAAAATGATATTCAAATTTTTGAGAGTCGAAGTAATGAAGCCGCTAAAGTATTTGAGAGCATGGGTGGTTATTCACCTACAATTGGTATTATAGGTGCGGTTATTGGTTTGATCCATGTAATGAATAATCTGGCCGATCCCTCCATGTTAGGTGCCGGAATTGCAACAGCCTTTGTGGCAACCATTTATGGTGTGGCCTTTGCCAACTTGTTATTTTTACCTTGTGCAGCAAAAATCAAGGCCGTGTCTCGTTCCATAGTTCAATACAATGAAATGATTCTTGAAGGCATCAGTGCAATAGCCGAGGGTGAAAATCCACGTTCGATCGATTTAAGACTTAAGTCGTATCTAAATTAGTGAAACGGAATTATGTCAACACCCAGATCACATCGTAGGAAAAAAGTGCATCACGAAGAAGAAAATCATGATCGCTGGATTATTTCCTATGCCGATTTTATTACGCTACTCTTTGCTTTTTTTGTAGTAATGTACTCAATATCCTCTGTAAATGAAGGTAAATACCGTGTTTTATCTGATGCACTCGTTACCTCCTTTAGTAAGCCTGTCGTTGGAGTTTCATTGCTTGATGCGACTGGGCAGACATCGACAAATCCTATAGAGTTTAAAAATAACAATCCAGATAACATGGTTGAGTCGTCTAATACACGTAGTGATAGTGTCGAGAGTGAAAGTAGTATTGAGGAAAAAATTCAACTTAATGAGATTTCAGGAAAAATTGAGCGAAAGTTCTTTCAGGAAATAATAAATAAAAATATTTCGATAAAAAATAACGATGCATGGATAGAAGTAGAAATCAAAAGCAGTCTTTTATTTCCCAGCGGAGTGGCTGAATTAAATTTGAGTGCTCGTCCAGTGATAAAGTCCTTGGCTGAAATATTAAAAGGCTACGAAAATTCGGTTCAAATAGAAGGTTTCACCGATAACGTTCCCATCAATACGATGAATTTTTCCTCCAATTGGGCTTTGTCTTCAGCCCGTGCTGTTGCCGTTGTTCAGTTGCTTATTGAGGCGGGTGTGATGCCACATCGTCTTGCTGCTATTGGTTACGGTGAGTTTCAGCCGATTGCTGATAACAGTAATGAAGAAGGTAGAAAAATGAACAGACGCGTTACACTTATAATTTCTAAAGGTAAGCAGGTACGTCAGCAGATATCAAATAAAGAAGCGCTGGAATCGTATTTTTCAAAAGAGTCACCAACTGGCGCACATGAATAAATAGAGATTTATTCTGGATGTGCTAATGAAGCAGGTTTGATTTTCTGCTGTTTAAGGGTGTATGCACGCGAAACAATGTATACAAGGAAGTGCTATGAAAGTGTGGGCTATTTCTAATCAAAAGGGGGGTGTTGGAAAAACGACTACCGTCGTGTCACTGGCCGGTTTGCTTGCACGATCCGGGAGTCGCGTGCTGATGATCGATATGGATCCGCATGGTTCATTAAGCGCTTATTTCAAATACAGCCCTGATGATGTTTCTGTTTCAATTTATGATCTCTTTGATGAAACAAGTACCACCAAGAGAAATATCATTCCACTCATAAAAAACACCTGTATACCTGGTCTGGATATAATCACGGCGTCGACAGCATTGGTAACCATGGAAAAAAAAATGGGTGTCCGTGATGGCATGGGCCGTGTTTTGCAACAGGCCTTGCGTGACGTAACACCTATGTATGATTTTGTGCTTGTTGATACGCCGCCATTATTGGGTGTTTTACTGATTAACGCCCTTGCTGCAAGTGATCATCTGTTAATTCCGGTGCAAACAGAGTTTCTCGCACTTAAGGGGCTTGAGCGCATGATGAATACACTCACCATGTTAAATCATTCGTTAGGGCGTGCCATGCCCTACACAATTATTCCCACCATGTATGACAGAAGAACACATGCGTCTGTAGATAGTTTGCATGTACTCAGGATTCGTTATTCAAATGATGTGTGGCCTTCATGCATACCTATAGACACTAAATTTCGTGATGCAAGTAAAGCAGGTATTCCACCTGCTTTTTGTATGTCTGACAGCCGTGGGGTCTTGGCTTATGCGGCCTTGCTTAAATATTTAAAACCGTATTATGTTGATCAATTTGATGAAATACCTGCCTGAAAATTATTGCTTATTGAGCCGCTGAGTTTGCATCTTATGCAAGAGGATCCCGCTAATGCACTTGTCAGCTATTTTGCCTCCATGCTTAAGGAGCAGGACGATAGCATAGCAGGTGATGATGCGCATAAATCTCAAGCGCATTTATCTGAAAAAAACGTTGCAGATGTTGCCGATGTTTCATTTATATCGCCCCCGCCCATTACTGCAACTCGGGTTTTACCTGAGTGGGCGCATTCTACATTTGAGGTCTTGTTGGTTCGATTGAATCATGCGCAAATTGCCGTTCCTCTGCTTCAAATAGGAATGGTTTGTAAAATTGAATCAGACTTTATTCGCTTGGTGAATATGCCTTCCTGGTTTATGGGTTTATATCCGCAGAAAGGTATTAATATAAAAGTGCTGGATACGGACGCTCTTTTAAATAATGCGCAGTCATCGTCAGCTAACGTTACAAATTACCGCTATTTCTTGACCCTGACTGGCAGTCAATATGCTTTGGCATGTTGTCAAATTGAAAAGGTCGTAAGGCTGACGCCAGAGGGTGTTCGTTGGCGTACATTAAATGACAATAAGCTGTGGTATAGAGGAATTTTGCCGTCACAGATGTGTATACTCGTCGATACTTATGCCTTGCTTGAGCCGTGTATAGCTTCATGAAACAGTTTTACTGTTACGACTCGCTGAAAAGCAGCTAATCTTAAAAAGCAACATGTATAAACATTAATCATTTGACCGGCCAAATACTTCGTTTACATTTTTTGAACACGTTAATAAAAATACATGCGACTTTGATTGAAATGTATATTTTTAGGAGATCGTTGTGAGCGCTAAATCTGCAATGCAACAAACTACAGATGATCCTATTTTGCAGTGGGTGACGTTTAAACTGGACAGTGAGACCTATGGCATTAATGTTATGCAGGTGCAGGAAGTGCTTAGATACACTGAAATTGCCCCGGTTCCTGGTGCGCCACCTTATGTGATCGGGATTATCAATCTTCGAGGTAATGTTGTTACCGTGATTGATACCCGTCAGCGTTTTGGCTTGTCACCCGATCACATCACTGATCAGACGCGTATTGTAATTATAGAAGCCGAAGGGCAAGTGCTTGGTATTCTTGTCGATAGCGTGTCTGAAGTTGTTTACTTGAGACAATCAGAAATTGAGACCACCCCCAACATTGGCAACGATGAAAAAGGTCGGTTTATTCAGGGTGTTTGTAATAAGAATGACGAATTACTTATTCTGGTTGAGTTGGACAAAATGTTGTCAGATACAGAATGGTCTCAAATTTCAGTTTATTAATGCCATGGCACAAAAGGCGCTCGTGTTGCTTAATTCGGGTGCCTTATCTCTCTAATCTCGACAAGTGCTGCTTATTTCATCTTCCCTATTAAACACATTGGCATGGACTGTGCTTTGTCTGTGTTGATAGATTCTGTCGTTCGTTAAAAGTCAGAATATTGTCATTTGTTCTATCAACCTGATTTTGCGTCGGCATCAATCCATTCAATGTGTCAAAAAAGAGGGAGAGTCAAAATGAATATCATTGATAGTTTTTTAAATGATCAGCTGGTATTGTCAATTTTGATCCTGTTTATCATAAATACGCTTGCTTTTCTTGTTTTTTTGCTCGTGCGGCAACGGAATAAAATTCAACAGGATCTGTCGCGGCTTGAAGATCAAATAGCAGCGCTGGCCGAATCGTCATTCGATGCAAGAAAACGTATTGTTGAAGCAGAAAAGAGAATTTGTGTGCGTATAGCGCAGCTCAAGCAAGAGGGTGCAACTCAACAGAAACGTGAGAAGCCTCACGTCGAAGCGAGCAAGGTTGATGTAAATAATGTGGATGTGCCCATACTGGAACCAGAGGCAAAACCCAAACGTTCAGCTGAGCGCTTCAGCTCACAGGCCGAAGAGGACATTCTGGCGGCCATTGCGGCAGCATAAGAAAGATTATTCTCGTGAGCTTATTTGCAAAGTTGATCCAGCGATTGACACAATTCTTTTTGAAGCAGTCGTCCAAGTTCTTTTTGAGCGAAGGGCTGGCCTTCTTGATCGACCACAAAAAAGATATCGTCCGCTCGTTCGCCCAAAGTGGTAATGCGGGCATTTAGAACAGAAATATGCATGCGAGATAAAAAACGACCAATTTGCGCTAATAAACCGGGTCGATCCAAAGTATTAACTTCCAGAATCGAATAGTGGTAACGATGACTGTCGTGTAATTTTATGCGTGTATTCGTTTTGAAGTTTTTTCGTTGACGCGGAATGTGCTGAGTGACCAGTTGTGGATATACCGCTGGATTCTCCAATGCTTTTTCAAGTGTTTTTTGAATAACGCTGATACGGTAGGGGTCTTTGCCAATTGGACTACCGTCTTCATCAAGCACAATATAGGTGTCAAGACTGAAATTTGAGCGGGATGTGATAATCCGTGCATCAACAACAGAAAGCTGTAGTTGCTCTAACGTTGCCACCATAACGGCAAAAAGATTAGGTTGGTCTTCAGTATAAATAAAAATCTGTGTACCACCTTCAAACTTTCTGCTCGTTGTCTGTTTTATTAATATCAGGGGTTTGGACGACTGGTGATTAAGAATTCCTTGTGTATGCCATGCAATATCGTTAGCGGATTCTCGCAGAAAATAGTCATCACTCATGTTGTCCCATATGGCACTGGCTTGCAGGCTGAGATCTCTATGGCTGTCCTGTTTCAGGCGCAGCAAGGCTTCATTTCGTTTATCAATAATACGGTCGCTGCTATCTACGGCATTTTCAATGCCACGTCTGAAAACGTGTTTGGCTTCCTGATAAAGTTCACGCATCAGTGTCGCTCGCCATGAATTCCATAATTCAGGGTTGGTCGCGCAAATGTCGGCCACGGTGAGTGCGTAGAGATAGTCCAGTCGTAACTCATCCGCGACGTGTTCAGTAAATTGCTGAATGACATCGGGGTCATTAATGTCTTTCTTTTGAGCTGTTATCGACATTAACAGATGATTTTCGACCAGCCATATGAGTAGATCCGTGTCTGCGCGGCTAAGGCCGTGTTGAATGCAAAAGTTACGGCAATCCTGGGCGCCTAATTTTGAGTGATCGCCACCACGTCCTTTAGCAATGTCATGGAAAAGCCCGGAAAGATAAAGCAGTTCAAGTTTGGGTAGTTGCTGGACGATAGAATACGCAATAGGAAATTGTTGTTGCTGTGTTCGCAGGCGAAAGCGGCGCATATTTTTGATCACCAGAAGCGTATGCGCATCGACGGTATAGATATGAAAAAGATCAAACTGACTTTGCCCGATAACTTGTCCAAAGGCCGGTATGTAACGTCCGAGAATGCCGTAGCGCTTCATGCGTTTTAACTGCGAAAATATATTGTAGGGTGAGCGCAGAAAGTTCATAAAAATACGGTTGTTTCTTGGATCGGTTCGAAAAGTCTCGTCGATTAGATGAGCATGATCCTGAATTAATCTGATCGTCGACGCCCGAACTTTATCAATGTCCTTGTGGTTGGCAATGATGTAAAAAATTTCCAGCAGCGCAGGCGGATGTTTCTCAAAAACCAAAGGATGCGTAACTTCAATTGCATCATTGGTGAGCTGGAAATGTTCATTTAGAGGGGCGGTGATCCGGCTGCTGGCATCTTCAAGAATAAGTTCATTAAATAACTGTAACAAGAGTTCGTTAAGTTGGGAAATGGCCAGTGCCGTACGATAGTAGCGTTTCATGAGCTGTTCGACAGCCAGATTTTGTTCGTTGTCAACGTATCCAAGTTTCTGGGCGAGTTGTGTCTGGTAGTCAAACAGCAAACGGTTTTCACCGCGCCCTGTAATCAGGTGTAAATGGTACCTTAGGAGCCAAATAAAATTTTGACCATCGAGAATGGTTTGATATTCCGTATTAGAAATAAAACCCTTGTTCACCAGTCCTGTCAAATCATTAACGCCAAAGTGACGTTTGGCGACCCAGCCTATGGTGTGAATGTCCCTTAATCCACCCGGTGCTTTTTTGAGATCGGGTTCAACATTGCACTCGGTAAAGTTGGATTTGCTGTGGCGTTGAATTTGTTCATCAAGTTTGGCTTTAAAAAACGCACGATCTGACCAGATTTGATCAGGCGCGATGGCTTGATTGAGTGCATCCAGTAAAACAGGCGAACCAGTAATAATACGCGCTTCCATTAAACTGGTTGCTATCGTTAGATCGTCACGCGCACTTTCAAGGCACTCGTCAAGGCTGCGAACGCTGTGGCCAATAGTCAGACCGATATCCCAAAGGTTGGTAAGAAAGGACTCTATAGACGGGTCAAAATGCGGATTGTTCTCGCGTAACAGGATCAATATATCAACATCAGAATGGGGATGAAGCTCACCGCGACCATACCCCCCTACCGCAAGAAGAGTCATCGCGTCAGATGATACCAGATGCGCTTGTTGCCAAAGATAGATGAGCGCCTGATCGACCAGCCAGGCGCGTTTTTTGACAGCCAGCTCAACAGCTTTGCCTTGCAGCACATGTTTATTCAGGCTGTTCTGACAGAACTGAATATATTCCCGGATAGATAGAAGACTATTTTTCCCATTGCCTGAATCCTCGCGTGAACGCGTGAACTCCTTTAACGAGGGGAGTTCGAGAGGGTCATGGGGGGCAATATCGGGCATGTTGAGGCACCTGTTGTGCTGAAGTCAGTTCAGAGCATTGTTATTGATCAAGGTTTGTTCTGGAAAATTCTTCATCGCTTCGCAAGGTCAGAACTTCATAACCGGCATCGGTGACAAGAATAGTATGTTCCCATTGCGCAGAAAGTTTGTGGTCCTTGGTGACAACGGTCCATTTATCGGGCAGTAAACGCGTTTCCTGTCTTCCCTGATTAATCATGGGTTCAATGGTAAAGGTCATGCCGGGTTTTAATTCCATACCTGTTCCGGCCTTGCCGTAGTGAAGAACTTGTGGTTCTTCGTGGAAACCTTTGCCAATGCCGTGGCCGCAGTATTCGCGTACGACGGAAAAACGTTCACTTTCAGCGTATTTCTGTATGACTGAGCCCAAGTCTCCCAGCCTGGCGCCTGGTTTAACCAGGCGGATTGCGCGATACATGCTTTCCTGGGCTACGTGGATCAATCGTTTGGCAACTACGGACACCTCGCCTATGGTAAACATCTGGCTGGTATCGCCGTGAAAACCGTCTTTGATCACGGTAATGTCAATATTGATGATGTCGCCATCTTTGAGTCGACGTTCTTTGGAAGGTATGCCGTGACAAATAACATTGTTAATGGACGTACAAATCGACTTGGGGAAACCGTTGTAATTCAACGGCGCTGGAATGGCACCCAAGGTATCCACAATATAAGCATGACAAATTTCGTTGAGTTCGTCCGTGCTGATACCGGCTTTGACATGAGGGGTAATCATTTCAAGGGTGGAGGCTGCCATGCGCCCGGCAATACGCATTTTTTCGATTTCGTCTGGTGTTTTAATGGAAACAGTCATGGGGTCCTTAAGCGTTACAAACGATAGGGTATCTGGGATGATAGTATAATTGACGCGAAGCCTACCGTATTTCAATGCGTATTGCAGTGTATTCGAGGTAAATTAATTGGTGGCAAGGGTGGATGTGTGGTATAAAGCTTGGCTAGTTCAATGCGTCATGTATTGGGCTGGTATTTATAAACTTCGCACATGTATCGACACACAGATCCGGGTGCCTCGGCAAGAGATTTAAAGCCAGGGTTGGATCGTGGGATGCATGGAGGTCAAACCCAAATAAGGTGATCAAGTATGTCAAACGTAACTATGCGTGATATGTTAAAAGCGGGTGTGCATTTCGGGCATCAAACTCGCTACTGGAACCCAAAAATGGGCTCCTATATTTTCGGTGCCCGTAATAATATTCATATTATTAACCTCGAAATTACCCTGCCAGCGTTTAACGAAGCTTTGGCTATTGCCAAAAACATGGCAAGTGAAAACAAGAAAGTGCTTTTTGTTGGTACCAAACGATCAGCCAGCAAGTTGGTCAAGGAACATGCGGCGCGTGTAGGCATGCCTTATGTGAATCACCGTTGGCTTGGTGGCATGTTAACTAACTATAAAACGATTCGTCAGTCCATTCGTCGTTTGAAAGAGCTTGAGGCCAAACAAATTGATGGCACAATGGATAAACTCACCAAAAAAGAAGGTTTGATGCTGCAGCGTGAGCTGGAAAAACTGGAGCGTGGTTTGGGCGGTATCAAGGATATGAGTGGTTTGCCCGATATTCTGTTTGTTGTTGATGTAGAGCATGAACGTATTGCAGTAAAAGAAGCCAATAAACTCGGTATTCCTGTTATTGGTATCGTAGATACCAACAGTAATCCAGATGGCGTTGATTATGTTATTCCTGGTAACGATGACGCGATTAGAGCGGTTCAGCTCTACATTGAAAGCATGGCTAATGCATGTGCCGATGGTCGCTCTGTTGCGCTGGGACAGCCTGTAATAGGCCGGGATACCTTTGTTATTGAAGGTGATGCTTCGGCAGTATCTGCTCAGGGCTAGCGCCGCATATGTTAAGCAATAAAAAAAGGGGCGAAGCGCCCCTTTTTTTTAATGTCAGAATTCAGCGTTAAGGCAATTAGAGATAGTTAGATTTTTCAATTCAAGGTGAGGAGAGAGTCATGGCAGTTACGGCTTCATTGGTAAAAGAACTTCGAGAGCGCACCGGTCTGGGCATGATGGAATGCAAAAAGGCCTTGGTTGAAACCGATGGCAATATAGAATTGGCCATTGAGAATCTGCGTAAGTCAGGGCAGGCAAAAGCGGCCAAAAAAGCAGGTAGAATCGCCTCGGAAGGCGCTGTGGCGATTAAATCATCTGCTGATGGCAAAACCGCTGCGATGGTAGAAATAAACAGCGAAACGGACTTTGTTGCACGTGATGATAACTTTAAAAAATTCGTAGATTTGGTTGTAAACAGGGCCTTGGAGAGCAAGGAAGTTGATGTGGCTGCATTGATGTCCTTGCCTGCTGAAAAGGGCGGCTCAGAGAGTCTGGAGGCGACACGCCAGGCACTGGTGCAGAAAATTGGTGAAAACATTCAAGTACGTCGCATACAAATAATTTCAGCGGATGGCGTGGTGGGTTGCTACATCCACAGTGGCAAAATCGGTGTTATAGCGTCATTGTCGGCGGGTGATGTGGACTTGGGTCGGGATATTTGCATGCATATCGCAGCAGTTAATCCATTGGTGGTAAATCCGCAAGATGTATCCGCGTCTGTATTAGATAAAGAAAAGGAAATCTTTGCTGCGCAAGCCAGAGAAAGCGGCAAACCTGAAGCAATTATTGAAAAAATGATCAGCGGTCGCATAAAAAAATATTTGGCGGAAGTCAGTCTGGTAGAGCAGTCTTTTATTAAAGATCCCGAGACCACCGTGGGTAAATTACTCAAGGATAAAGGTGCGAGTGTTGTGTCTTTTACACGCTTTGAGGTGGGTGAAGGTATTGAAAAAGAAGAAGTTGATTTTGCTGCCGAAGTTCGTGCACAGGCTAATCGTACTTAAAGCATAATTCTGAGCTGATTAAATGGCGATCCAGAATCGCCATTTAGGTCGTTTTTAATGGATAAGCTGTATTGACAGGTTCTCATGATCATCAAAGACAAAAAGCCGAAATTTAAGAGAATTTTATTAAAGCTTAGTGGGGAAGCGCTGGCTGGAGATAAAGGATTTGGTATTGATCCTCAAGTCCTTGACACGATGGCCCTGGAAATTGGGCAGCTTGTAGGAATTGGTGTGCAGGTCGGTGTGGTTTTGGGGGGAGGTAATCTTTTTCGCGGCACCGAGCTGAACAAGGCGGGGCTTGACCGGGTGACCGGTGACCACATGGGCATGTTGGCTACGGTGATGAATGGTTTGGCGATGCGTGATGCCCTGGAGCGATCGAATATCCCCACGCGCCTGATGTCAGCTATCCCTATGAGTGGCATTCTTGAGCATTATGATCGCCGCAATGCCGTGCGTTACCTTAATAATGGTGATGTGGTGATCTTCGCTGCCGGCACAGGTAATCCGTTTTTTACCACCGATTCAGCGGCATGCTTGCGTGGTATTGAAATGGACGCCGATCTTGTTTTAAAAGCCACAAAAGTCGATGGTGTTTACTCGGACGATCCGATGAAATTCCCGGACGCCATTTTTTATCCAAGGTTGACGTATGACGAAGTGTTGGACAAGAAGCTGGGCGTGATGGATTTGACGGCGATTTGTCTTGTGCGTGATCATGGCATGCCGGTACGTGTTTTTAACCTGTCTAAAGCCGGTACATTAACAAAGATTGTTGTTGGAATTGATGAAGGAACGCTAATTTCAGGGGAATCTCAAGAATGATTAAAGAAATCAAAGAGGATGTCAAAAACCGTATGGCAAAGGCTCTGCTTGCTTTGGAAGATGCATTCAAACGAGTGCGCACAGGGCGTGCCCATCCCAGCCTGCTTGATAGTGTGATGGTTCCTTATTATGGCTCGGACACCCCCTTAAAACAGTTGGCCAATATCACGGTTGAAGATGGCCGCACACTGGTCGTAACACCTTGGGAAAAACACATGATTCCTGAGTTGGAGCGTGCCATTATGAAATCCAATCTGGGATTGAATCCTTCAACCTCAGGGCAGGTTATTCGCCTGCCCATGCCCTCGCTGACTGAAGAGACGCGCAGGGATTTAATCAAAACAGTTCGGGCTGAAGCGGAACACAGCCGTGTGGCGGTGCGTAATATTCGTCGTGATGCCAATAACGATTTCAAAGAGCTTTTAAAAGACAAGGAAATCACCGAAGACGACGAAAGTCGCGCCCTGGACGATGTACAAAAACTCACGGATAAATTCATTCAAGACATTGATGCCAAGCTTAAAACCAAGGAAGAAGAATTGTTAAAAATCTAAGCACGATGATAGTGCTGTGATACGAGCGAGCTTTTTTATCGGATTGTGAGCAAGGCGCTACTTGTAGACAGCGCAAATGAATTAAATAACCGGGGTTTGTTGTTGTTTTGTCAAAAGAAAATGTAAATCAAAGCAGTGGTCTATTGCCGTGTCATGTGGCCATCATTATGGATGGCAATAACCGCTGGGCCAAACGTCAGCACCTGCCGAGTGTTGAAGGCCATAAAGCGGGTGTTATTTCTTTGCGCAAACTGGTGCGTTATTGCGCAGGACTGAATGATATCAAGGTGCTGACCGCTTTTGCATTTAGCAGTGAAAACTGGTCAAGATCCGATGAAGAAGTCAACGCCATCATGACCTTGATCATCCGATCATTGGTGAGTGAGCTGCCTGAATTAAATCAAAATGGCGTGCGTATGTATATTGTGGGCGATCGTTCTCGGCTGTCTGAGGATCTCGTACAACGCATTCATCAGGCTGAGGAAGCGACCCAAAACAATGAACGTATGCACTTGGTGATTGCCATCAATTACGGGGGGCGTTGGGATATTGTTAATGCCACTCGTCAGCTGGCTGAGGAGGTTAAACAAGGTCGGCTTGAACCGTCTCAAATTGATGAAGCTTGTTTTGCCAATTATTTGTGCCTGAAGCGGTTTCCCGCGCCGGACCTTTTGATTCGAACCGGCGGAGACTGCCGAATCAGCAATTTTTTGTTATGGCAAGCGGCCTATACCGAATTGTATTTTAGTGATGTCTTGTGGCCTGATTATGATCAGGCCGAGTTTGATCAGGCCTTGGCCAGCTTCAGTAAACGTCAAAGGCGCTTTGGAGGCCGCACTGAGCTGGATTCAGTGTCCTGACGTATTATTGGAAAATCATAATAATTATCAAGGAAAGTCCATAACGTGTTGAAACAACGTCTTATCACTGCTCTTGTTCTTATCCCTCTTGTTATCTTGAGTGTTTTTTATTTGCCTTCTGCTGCTTTTGCTCAGGTGCTGACGGTTATTATTCTGATAGCGGCGTGGGAGTGGGCAAATCTGATAGGAATTGAGTCAAACCTTGGTCGAGCTGCGTATTTATTGCTGGTGCTGCTTGCCATCCAATTAGTTGCTTTGGTGAATGTTCCCTGGCTTTATAGCCTTGTTATATTTGCGTGGGGGCTGGCCTTGTTTTGGGTGCTGACCTATCCTGAGAGCATCAAGCAGTGGTCCAATGGGCTGTGGTTGAAGGTTTTTATTGGTTTGATCGTTTTGGTGCCTACCTGGGGCTCGCTGACACTGATTCAGGCTATGGACCATGGACCATGGTGGGTTATGTTCCTGATGGGCATTGTCTGGGGCGCTGATACCGGTGCTTATTTTGCGGGTCGTAGATTTGGAAAACACAAACTGGCACCTGTCATCAGCCCTGGCAAATCAATAGAAGGTGCTGCGGGGGGGCTGCTTGTAACGGCTGGACTTGCTGCATTGCTCTTTGTATTTGGCATTATTACGAACATTAGCCTTGTGCAATTAATGACCTTTACTCTTCTGGTTGCGTTGGCCTCAATTCTTGGTGATCTGTTTGAAAGCATGATGAAGCGTTATCGTGGCATCAAGGACAGTGGACATATATTACCGGGGCACGGAGGGCTTCTGGATCGCATTGATAGCCTCACGGCGGCCAGTCCGTTTTTTGTTTTTGCTCTGTTTGTTCTTGATTTTATACATTGAAATCAATCGTTGTGCACAACGAATATCAGGTGAATGATTTAATGACTCACAGTCTATCGCATTCCATAGGTGTTACTGTTCTCGGATCCACGGGTTCGATAGGTGTGAACACCCTGGATGTGCTTGCGCAACACCCTGAGCATTATCATGTCGTGGGGCTTTCTGCGCATACGCGGGTCGAAAAACTCTATCAACAATGCCTGCAGCTTTGTCCAGTGTATGCGGTTATGACGCAGGAGTGTGATGCAAAAGATCTTGCCCGGCGCCTGAAGCAGGCCGGACTGAAAACCGAGGTCCTGGTCGGTGAGCCAGGTTTGTTGCACATGGTCAGCGACCATCGAACCCACTATGTAATGGCGGCGATTGTGGGTGCGGCAGGATTGACGTCCACCTTGGCAGCTGCGCGCGCCGGTAAACGCATCTTGTTGGCCAACAAGGAGTCTTTAGTGATGGCCGGTGCCTTGTTTATGGAAACAGTGTGGCGCAATGGTGCTGAACTGCTACCGATTGACAGTGAGCATAACGCCATTTTTCAATCGTTACCTCGCGGTGCCATGCGTGCCGAGAGCTCATTGCAGCAATCGGGTGTGCGCAAGATTTTACTCACTGCATCGGGCGGTCCTTTTCTGCATACCCCCATGGAGCAGTTGCGCTCAGTGACCGTTGAGCAGGCCTGTGCTCATCCCAAATGGCGCATGGGTAGAAAAATATCCGTAGACTCGGCGACCATGATGAACAAGGGATTGGAAGTCATCGAAGCGTGCTGGTTGTTTAGTGCTAAACCGGCGCAAGTACAGGTGGTGATACACCCCGAAAGCATTATCCATTCCATGGTGGATTATATCGATGGCTCGGTTTTGGCGCAGTTGGGTGCGCCAGATATGCGTACGCCCATTGCCTATGGTTTGGCCTGGCCAAATCGAATATCCTCCGGCGTGAGTGCTTTGGATCTTTTTAATCAGCGCCAACTTAATTTTTTACCACCCGATTTTGAGCGTTTTCCTTGTTTAAAACTGGCCTATGACGCCATAAATACAGGGGGTAGTGCGCCTTCGGCACTCAATGCAGCCAACGAAGTGGCTGTTGCAGCTTTTCTGGAGGGGCAGATCCGATTTGATCAAATTGCCACGGTTACGGCGCAGGTGCTTGATCGGCACCACGGTGTTTCGCCATCTACAATAGAACACATTCTAGCTATTGATGAAGAAGCAAGGATTGCGGCGAATCAGATCATTAGTGCATGGTCTTAACAGGTCCGGCGAAACTAACGCGGCAGCGCAGCTGTCGGTTTTCGTAGGCCGGGATTTTTATTTTCTTATACGGACACGACTCGAAATCTGATGGACTTTATACATACAACTCTTGCATTTATCTTTGTTCTGGGCCTGTTGATCTTTGTGCATGAGTACGGTCATTTCTGGGTGGCACGGCGATGCGGCGTCAAGGTATTACGTTTTTCTATTGGATTTGGTCCGCTACTGTTTAGTCGCCACGACAAGCATGGAACTGAATTTGCTCTCTCGGCGATACCCTTTGGCGGTTATGTCAAAATGCTCGACGAGCGCGAAGGCGATGTTCCGCACGAATTGCTTTCACAAACATTTAACCGTAAATCTGTTGGCCAACGCATCGCGATTGTCGCTGCGGGGCCCTTGGTAAATTTGATGTTTGCTGTGTTCATTTACTGGGTGATGTTCATGACGGGAGTCACTGCACTTATACCTGTGGTGGGTGAGGTGCAGCAAAACTCACCGGCAGCGATAGCCGGAATTCAATCCGGACAAGAAATTGTCTCTATTGATGGCAAGGAAACCCAAAGCTGGGAATCTGTAACCTTTGCCTTGCTGAAAAGAATTGGTGATAGCGGTGAAATGCTTGTAGGTGTGCGTAGTGCTGATGCTAGCTATGTTGAAAATAAAGTGGTCGCTATTCATGCGTGGTTGGTTGATCTGGAGCAGAACGATCCTCTTGCCGTGTTTGGTATTCAGCCCTTTATGCCCACTTTGGCACCGGTGCTGGGTGATTTAATTGAATCAGGGGCGGCCCATAGGGCAGGGCTGCAAAAAGGTGATCGCATGCTGTCCGTGGACGCAAAAGAAGTCACGGAGTGGTCGCAGTGGGTTGCCATCATTCAGGCGTATCCTGGCAAAACGCTTGATCTCGAAATCGAGCGCCAGGGACAGCAACTGCATATAGCACTTACACCAGACGCTGTGGATGATGAATCAGGGAAACGAATAGGGCGTGTTGGCGCTCAAGTTTGGGTGCCGAATGATTTTGGTACCGATAATCAACGCATTGTTCGCTACGATCCCCTGATGGCTGCGTCTGCAGCATGGAATAAAATGTGGGAAAGAAGCGTATTGACCGTTGAAACGCTGGGTAAAATGTTGATTGGACTTATTTCGGTTAATAACTTGAGTGGCCCGATCACTATAGCCAAAATAGCGGGTCAAACAGCCAGTTATGGCCCGGAGGCGTTTTTTTCTTTTATCGCTTATTTGAGTATCAGTCTGGGTATTTTGAATTTACTACCCATCCCGGCGCTTGATGGAGGGCATCTTGTCTATTATCTTATCGAGCTGGTCAAAGGGAAAGCTATTTCCGAGCGCGTGCAGACGATGGGCATGAAACTGGGTATGACAATTTTACTCGCTTTTATGATTTTGGCCATTTATAACGATTTTACTCGCTTATAACGAGGTTTATTTCTCAAGAATACAGTACACTTGCGAGTTTTATTGCCCCCGCAGTTACAGGAATGGGTTTCTCTGTTTATGAGATATTTTCTAAGATGTTTTTTTATACCGCTGGCACTGTTTTTATCTTTACCAGCGTTTGGCTTCAGTTTTTATGTTGCAGACATTCAGATTGATGGATTGCAGCGAGTCGATGCACGTTCGGTATTTGCAGCCCTCCCTATTAATATTGGCGACAAGGTAGACGGTGTCGTTCTCGCGGGTGCGGCCAAAACCTTGTTCAATACGGGGAATTTTAATGACGTCAGGATCAAAAGAGATAACGATCTGTTGATCATAGAAGTGGAAGAACGTCCAGCAATTAGCGCCATTAAAATTCATGGGAACAAATCCATAGGCACCGAGCAGCTCATGGAGGCCTTGAAAATGTCGGGCCTGAAAGAGGGAGAAATATTCAAACGCGCCACACTGGAAAGAATTCATCTTGAGCTTGAGCGACAGTATTTGTCTCAGGGTCGTTACGGCGCCAAAGTTCAAACCAAAGCCATTCCTAAGAAACGAAACCGGGTAGCCGTCGAAATTGAAGTGACTGAAGGTGACGTTGCGCGTATTCAGCAAATCAGTATTGTGGGCAATAAAGCATTTACCGATGAAGAACTTCTGGGGCAGTTTGAATTACGCGTGCCTGGCTTCTGGTCTTTTTTCAGTAAAGATGATCAATATGCGCGTGAAAAGTTGGGAGGGGATCTTGAAACCCTGCGTTCGTATTATTTAGACAGAGGCTATGCAAACTTTCAGGTGGAATCAACACAAGTATCTGTCAGTCCGGATAAACAGGATGTGTATATAGCCATCAATATTTATGAAGGCGAGAAATACAAAATAAATGCCGTTAAACTGGCCGGTGATCTGCCGTTACCAGAAGAAAAACTCAGACAGTTTGTATTAATCAGAAAAGGATTTTATTTTTCCAATCGTTTAATCACCATGACAAACGACTTGCTCTCCAAACAATTGGGCAATGAAGGTTATGTGTTTGCCAAGGTTAACGGCATGCCTGTGATTAATGAAAAAGATAAAACAGTGGACGTTACTTTTTATGTAGATGCCGGACAGCGTAATTATGTCCGCAGGATTAATTTTATTGGTAATACGAAAACATCTGATCAAGTACTGCGTAGAGAAATGCGACAGATGGAAGGGGCCTGGGCATCGGGCGAAAAGATTGAGTTCTCAAAACTTCGTTTGAATCGTCTCGGATTTTTTAAGGAAGTTAATGTAGAAACTCCGCGTGTGCCTGGCAGTGAAGATCAGGTCGATGTTAATTACACGGTAGAAGAAGGCACCTTTGGTGAACTGACAGCGAGTATTGGTTATTCGGATGGTATAGGCGCGATTATATCGGGCAGTTTAAGTCAGAATAATTTTCTGGGCACAGGCAATAGAGTCAGTGTTTCATTAAGCCGAAGTGCTTTTCAGGATGATTACAACATAGCCTATAACAACCCTTATTATACGATTGACGGTGTCAGTCGCGGTTTTAATCTGTTCTATAGAAAAACAGATTATGAAGAAAACAATGGCCCCAGTACTGTGACGAATACCTACGGTGGAAGCATGACCTATGGTTATCCAATTGATGAAAACCAGCGTTTAAGTTTTTCTTTTGGCTATAACAATACCGAAATTGTTGAAATTAATAATTATGTTTACGTGGTTGAAATTCGTGATTTTCTGCGTGATCAGACTGATTTTGATATCTATACCAGCTCGGGCTTGTGGAGCTGGAGTACATTAAACCGAGGCTTATTCCCAGACCGTGGTGCGTCGCAAGATGTTCAGCTACAGGTAAGTGTGCCAAGCGTCAGTGAGTTGGAATTTTACAAGCTGACCTATGACGGCCAGTTATACGTTCCACTGCAAGATGAGTGGACAATCCGTTTCCGGACGCAGTTGGGTTATGGTGACGGCTATGGCGAGACCGTTAACTTGCCCTTCTTCCAGAACTTCCGTGCAGGTGGTTTTGGTTCGGTGCGAGGCTACCGTAATAATACGCTTGGGCCTAAAAGTTCAGAGATATTTCGCCCGGATCCCTTGCTCACCAGCTTTAATCCGAGTTTGAGTTGTATCGATTCTGTGACACGTAATGGTCAAGTGGAGTGTTTGATTGCAACGGATCCTTTCGGGGGCAACTTGTTGCTGGAGGGAAGTATAGAGCTTATTTTCCCTACTCCGTTTGTTAAGGATAAACGCTCTGTTCGAACAGCATTTTTTATTGACTCGGGAAATGTGTTTGATACCAATACAATGCAATATGATTTGCAAAGTGACAGTTTTAGCGGCAAGGATAATAGCCTGCAATTGAGTGAGCTGAGATATTCGGCGGGCGTTGGATTGACATGGATGACGGCGATAGCACCACTTTCATTTGTTATTGCTGAGCCCATTGGCAATCAGGAAGGCGATAGAACGCGAACTTTCCAGTTTGAATTAGGCCGTGTCTTTTAAGTAGACTTTCAGTATTGGAACGCGTTTGTATATTTGCGTGCGCCAGACCATTTTATTAACTTTATAACGTGAAAAAGGAAATTAGTATGCACGCTAAATTGGCTTCGAAAGTACTTGTGATGTCACTGTTAATTGCCGGTTCGGCCATGGCCGCCGAACAAAAAATAGCGGTAGTGGATGTGCAGAAGGCGATGCGTTCTGCCGATAAGGTCAAAGAAATTGAAGCGCAGCTAAAAAATGAATTTGGTGATGAAGAAAAAAAAATAGAAGATCTGCAAAAGAAAATTACTGACCTTAAAGAAAAACAGAAACGCGATTGGGCGGTGATGGCAGAACCTGAAAAGCGCAAACTTCAGGAAGATGGCATGAAACTCACCACTGAATTGCAAACACTGAGTCAGGAATCCCAGCGACAACTCGCCGCACGTCAACAGCAGCTCCTGCAGCCAGTTATAAGTGATGCCCAGGAAGCCATAAAAGAAATAATGAAGGCCGAAGGTTATCACTTGGTGATGAGAAGAGAGGCTGTAGTGGAGTTTGATCCTAAAATGGACATCACGCTAAAAGTCACTTTAAAACTGAACGAAAAGAGCAAGTAATTTTCTCGGTATTTACACCAGTAAATAACCAGGAGTGTGGACGCAGTGACAAGGCACTGTGTCCTGCTTGGTATTAGCGGGGAATGTTGTGAGTGACAATAATAGTTTTTCTGGTATGCGTTTGAGTGGAATTGCCGAACACCTGGGTGCGAAACTCACGGGTGACGGAGATAGACGCATTACGGGTATGGCTACGCTTAAGAAAGCCAACGCACAACAACTTGGTTTCCTGGCGAACCCTAAATACGCACGGGACATGCTGACAACACAGGCAGGCGCGGTGATTGTGTCTGAAGCCATGTCGGTCAAATGTCCTGTTGCCACCTTGGTGCTAGCCGATCCTTACTGGGGATATGCCAGAGCATCCCGGCTCTTTGATCGTAATCCTGTTAAAACCCAAACGGGTGTGCACCCTAGTGCAAGGGTGTCTGATTTGGCAGTGATTCATCCGAGCGCATCAGTCGGTGCGAATGCTGTGATTGAGTCTGGCGTTCATATCGGTCTGCGTTCAGTCATTGGTGCCGGGTGCGTGGTAGGGGATCGTGTCCGTATCGGTAATGACTGTCTCTTATATCC
>DAIRVL010000029.1:0-2176 GCA_036802845.1 Pseudomonadales bacterium
CCCCCAATTCGTTCCAGCGATTAACTATTTTACAGAACAGTTCGGCGGTGATTCGGCAATCATAACGCGCACTGTGTGCATGACTGGAATCAAAAGGAATGTTGGCGGCCTCGCACGCCTTGGCCAGCACAGTTTGACCATAGGCAAGTCCGGCGAGGGTGGCCGTGTCAAAGGTTGAAAAAGGATGGAAGGGATTACGTTTTATTTGGCAGCGATCAACCGCTGCATTTAAAAACGACAGGTCGAATGTTGCATTGTGACCCACCAGAATGGCGCGACTACAATCATGCTTTTTGATTGCCTGATGAATGGGTTCAAATAAATGTGCCAATGCTTTTTGTTCGCTAACAGCTGCACGTAAATTGCTATAGGGATCTATTCCGGTAAATTTGAGTGCGGACGCTTCGATATTAGCGCCAATGAAAGGTTGAATATGAAAAAAATGTTCGCTTTCAGTTTCCAGATGCCCCTTTGCATTCATGCGAAGACAAATAGCTGATGCTTCGAGTAAGGCATCCGTTTTGGCGTTAAAACCACCGGTTTCAACATCGACCACTACGGGTAAGAAGCCACGAAAGCGTTTCGCTATGCCTGAATATATTTCTGAGGTCATTTTTCCCAATCTTGAGTTATTAAATAAATAGTACGTTTTGTTTCAGTCTGGATGTTTGTCTGCTTCGATAACCTGCCATGCCACTTCTTCACCTGCTCCGAGGGGAATAAGATGGGCGCCACCGTAGTCGTATGAATTTGGAATGCGCCAAGGTTTTCGAACCAGTGTCAGTGTTTGTTTATTGCGTGGTAGTTGATAGAAGTCGGGGCCAAAAAAACTGGCAAAACCTTCAAGACGATGGAGGGCGTGGTGCATTTCAAAGACTTCCGCGTACATTTCAATGGCCGATGCAGCGGTATAACATCCAGCGCAGCCGCAGGCATTTTCTTTAGTTTGCTGAGTGTGAGGCGCGCTGTCTGTGCCAAGAAAAAATTTTGGATTGCCACTGATTGCAGCGGCAATTAATGCATGTTGGTGGCGACTACGTTTCAGAACCGGTAGGCAATAAAAATGCGGTCTGATACCGCCAGCCAGCATATGGTTTCTATTGTACAGCAAATGATGTGCTGTGATGGTTGCGGCTACCGTTTCGTCGCTGTTTGTTACAAATTGCACCGCTTCTTCGGTGGTGATATGTTCGAAAACTATTTTTAATCGTGGAAACTTGTTTTTAAGTGGTTTTAGCAGGGTGTCAATGAACACGGCCTCGCGATCAAAAATATCAACGGTTGCCGTGGTCACTTCACCGTGAATCAATAGGGGCATGCCCAAGGTTTGTAAGGTTTCCAGTACAGGAAAAATTTTATCTATGGCGGTGACGCCGTGATCTGAATTTGTTGTAGCGCCTGCTGGATAGAGTTTTACTGCTTTTACAAAACCACTGTGATACGCCTTTTCAATGTCCTCGGGGCTTGTGTTATCGGTCAAATACAGCGTCATAAGCGGTGTAAAGTCGAACTGTGCTGGACAGTGCGTCAGAATTCGTTGTCTATACTTGTCTGCTTGTTCTTTATTTGTGATGGGTGGGCGCAGGTTGGGCATGACGATGGCACGGCCAAAACAGCGTGCTGTAGCCGCTACAGTGAGCGTAAGGTATTCGTCATCACGGAGGTGAAGATGCCAATCATCGGGGCGTGTGATGGTTAATTCGTTCATTAATTGCTAGCCTTTTGGATACGACAACTGTGCTCAAGACACTGATTATGCCCGTTTTTGAAATAACAAAGGGTATGAAAAGTAGAGTGTTTAAAACGGAATTGAAGATTTTTTCAGTGCTGCCGATGATAGAGACATGCCCCGATCGACGCAACTTTGGTTTGTGAAATGGATGAAATGACTTTATTCCGAACGTTAAGTAAATTTTTGCGCAAATATAATAAACAAATTCGCCGCGTGATTTACTTGGTCTTGTTCATGAGTGGCGCATTACATGCCCATGATTATCGTGCGCGTGTTGATGTCGCCGATTGGCATTTGCAGTTGAGCCCAATGGAATGCCGCATGTGGCAGGTGGTGCCAAATTACGGAGAAGCCGTCTTCAGTTACAAAGCAGGTGACCAGCAGCGTTTTTATCTGCATACGGAAAAATCCCTTACCACGGTAGGTAATGTGGATATTTCTTCT
>DAIRVL010000029.1:2276-20320 GCA_036802845.1 Pseudomonadales bacterium
ATCGATGAGTTATGACGAAGTAACGCGCTCAATTCCAATGTCCAACTCACCGGATGATGCAGGACGGGGGGATGGAAAAATAAATACGGACATGGAGTCAGCAGAAAACACGTCATCGACTGCATTGGGTGAGGGTATGAATGATCAGGTGCGTTCCATCTTTCTCTTTGCGACCGATCATTGGCAGATGACACCGGCCATGCTCCAGCATGTGGCCAGAATTGCCGCCTCTGTGCGAGACAATGAATCGGTGCGACGTGTGCATGTAGATGGTCACACCGACGATGTGGCCAGTCGTGCCTATAACTGGGAGTTGTCACGCAAACGCGGTGAGTCTATCAAACAAGGCCTGATTAAAGCGGGTGTTGATCCCGCTATCATTATCATGAAATACCATGGTGAAGACAGTCCGCGTGTGCCTAATTCCAGTGCGAAAAACCGATCCAAAAATCGTCGGGTTGTTGTGGTTTTAGATAAAAACTGATGTTCAGTGAGATTATTTGTGTCTTGTTTCCTGCGCCATAAATTTATCTGCGGCCGTGCTTATGGCGCTGCGTTGACCCGTCATCTGAGTTAAAATGCTCTTTTTTTCTTCAACGCCGAATCAGAGGTGATAAGCACTATGTCCGTGATTAAAAACGCAGAGATCAAAAAAGTTGTATTGGCCTATTCCGGTGGACTGGATACGTCGGTGATCGTGAAATGGTTGCAGGAAGAGTATCAATGCGAGGTGGTGACATTTACGGCAGACATCGGTCAGGGTGAAGAAGTTGAACCGGCGCGTGCAAAAGCACAGGCCATGGGCGTCAAACACATCTATATTGAGGATTTAAAAGAAGACTTCGCCAGTAATTATGTCTATCCCATGTTTCGGGCCAACACCCTCTATGAAGGTGAATACCTGTTGGGTACGTCCATTGCCCGGCCACTTATTGCCAAACGTTTGATTGAAATTGCCCAGGAAACCGGAGCCGATGCCATTTCTCATGGCGCAACCGGCAAAGGCAATGATCAGGTGCGTTTTGAATTGGGTGCTTATGCCTTGCATCCGGGTATCAAAGTCATTGCACCCTGGCGACTGTGGAATCTCACGTCCAGAGAAACCCTGTTGCAATACGCTGAAGATCACAATATTCCTATTGAAATGAAACGCGGCAAAAAATCGCCTTATTCCATGGATGCGAACTTGCTGCATATTTCCTATGAAGGCGCTGTTCTGGAAGATCCTTGGGCCGAGCCTGAAGAAGACATGTGGCGCTGGAGTCTTTCACCTGAAAAAGCACCCGATGAGCCGGTGTATGTTGAATTGAGTTTTGAGCGCGGCGACATCGTTGCGGTGAATGGACAGGCCATGAGCCCGGCCACTGTACTGGCTTACCTGAATAAAGTTGGTGGTGAGCATGGCGTGGGTCGTTTGGATATCGTTGAAAATCGTTATGTGGGCATGAAGTCGCGTGGTTGTTATGAAACACCGGCTGGAACCATCATGTTGCGTGCTCATCGAGCCATTGAATCGCTGACACTGGATCGTGAAGCTGCCCACCTTAAAGATGATTTGATGCCGCGTTATGCCTCTCTGATTTATAACGGCTACTGGTGGTCGCCGGAGCGATCTGCCTTGCAGGCCTTGATTGATGAAACGCAAAAAGGGGTCAATGGTGAGGTGCGTGTCAAATTATATAAGGGCAATGTGATTGTGGTCGGCCGCAAATCTGAACGAAATTCCTTGTTTGATTCTAAAATTGCAACGTTTGAAGACGATGCAGGGGCCTACAACCAAAAAGATGCCGAAGGATTTATCAAACTCAACGCTTTGCGCTTACGCATCGCGGCCCAACTAAAGAAAAAATAAGCCATCTCCAGACGCATTCGATTGTTGTGGCAGCGAATGCGTCGTGTTTTCCAGTCGCCCTTTCTGATACAAAAAAGCCACCCTCGTCAGAGTGTCGCGCACTATAATTAGACAAGTCTATTTCATTACTAGCGCTATAGTACCGATACATTGGCCTGTATCTTTGAATAACGCATCCATCGTGTCTCACAATTACTTATTCATGCAGGTTGTTAATGGAACATCGCAAACCGGACATTTTAATCGTTGATAGCCTTGCCGAGAATCGTGAGGCCTTTGTCCGGCTGTTAGCTGATCTGGATATCACGCTGCTCTTGGCCGCCAACATAAATGATGCGCTGAGCTATCTTGCCGCGAATAATGTTTCAGCGGTGCTTATCTCGTCTGATCTATCCGATAACGAAGGGTTTCAGCTGGTAAATAAAGTATTAGGCAGCGATGAAACCCGTCATATTCCTATTATTCTTTTGTTACCTCATCTGTCTGATGAAAAAAGAAAACTCCATGAGCCGCTGTTTGCGGGTATCGATTTTCTGTACAAACCCGTCAGTGAGCAGATTCTTAGAGAAAAAATTATTCAATTAATGCAACTGCATGAAAATCGTGAAATGCTCAAGCATCGTCACGATGAAACCGAAAAATTATTTAAAGCCGCCGGCGAGGGTGTATTGGCTGTTAATAGCAATGGCGTGGTGGTATTGGCCAATGCGGCGGCAGGGCGAATGCTGGGCACAACGGTCACACATTTGCTGGGACTTTATTTAGAAACCATTCTCGAAGAAGCACATCATCCATTAATTTCCGCTTGGCACGCGCATCCCATTTATCAAGCCTGCAGAGAGGGCAGTGTCTTGCATGTCAAAAAATCCAGATTCTGGCGAACGGATGGTTTGGCTTTTTCTGCCTCGTTTGCGGCGGTTCCTGTCAGTAAAATGGGTGATATGGATATCGTATTTGCTTTCAAGGAACTGGATCATCGCAACGATCACACCAAACTGGCGGAATTAAGCAAACGCGATCATCTAACGACACTGCCTAACAGGATTCGTACGGAAGAAGTGATTGAAGAGGTGATTCTCAAAGCAAAACAGGATCATCATGAAATGGCTCTTTTACTAGTGAACCTGGATCACTTTCGCTACATTAACGAAGGATTGGGCCATGAATTAGGTGATAGGTTACTGATGGAAGTGGCACGACGCCTTCAAGTGTTGGTGCGTGGTGAGGATTTTGTTGGACGCTTGGGTAGCGATGAATTTCCCATTGTGCTCGATAAACTGGAAAACGCCGAAAATGCGGGTGTTGTGGCCAAGAAAATCATTGCCGAGATTGCACAGCCCTTTCTGCTCGAAGGGCATGAGGTGAGTCTGGGTGCGAGCATTGGTATTGCCATTTTTCCCAGTTGCGGTAATTCGGCAAAAGAATTACTGAAAAATGCGGCATTAGCGCTGAAACGTGCCAAAGTGATTGGGCGTAATGTGTATCAATTTTTCTCCGTAGAAATGAATACACATGCGGTTCAGTGGTTGCGTATGGAACAGGATTTTCGTCGCGCCATGGTGGCTGGACAAATAGCCATAGACTATGAGCCCATTATTGACGTGGTGTCCGGTGTGCGCATTGCCTTGGTACCGAAATTGATCTGGCAGCATCCGCAACAAGGTTTGATTCCAGAAAAAGCGGTCGTGTCAATGGCTGAAGAAATTGACATGCTTTCAATCTTGGGTGATTGGGTCAAACAGAGTTCGCTTCACTATCTTTCCAATTATCAGCCACTGCAGGCGGGTGAACAGCCTCTGGTGTTGTTTCTTGAGTTATACAATACACAACTTGCCCAGGATGATTTTATACCGGCATTTCTGGCGCATTTACACCAACAGGGGCTTGCTTGTGAACGTATTGTGATTGTTCTGGCAGAAAAAACATTCGCCAGTCGCTCGTTTAATTGCGAGGCAAAGGCGAAGTTGCTCAGAGACGCGGGTTTTAAAATAGCGATCAAAGAGTTTGGCGCGGGTTATGGTTCTTTGTCATTATTTAATCGTATTGCCTTTGAGTTTATAGAAATTGCCGAAATATTTACCCGTGATGAACAAGGCAGTGACTCCAATCAGTCTGTGTTGAAATCCATTATCGATTTGTCTCACCGTTTGGGCGTAAAAGTCGTTATGAAGGCGGACGAAAATACCGACAGTAGCTATTTACGCACACTCCAGTGTGACTATATTCAACAGTCCAGGCGCCAATAACGGCAGAGTTATGCTGCTTGTTCATGCCTCGTTGTTTTTGCAAAAATCACAAATAATTTGTGTGGATTCAGGCACACGAAACAAACCGCGATGTAATCCCCGCATGGGTTTTTTCGGTGCCGGGCAGTCGAAGTACCAATGCAGACGCTTACGTCCGGGACCGGCCAGCGTATCAAAACGGAAATAATGCGCCTCGACGTACACCGGAAACCCAGGGCGTTTATTATTCACGCGAAATGTACGCATGGCATGGGTAAACTGACACTGGGCAAGCCACTCTTCAGCGGCGGCTGTATTAAATGGCACATTATCATGGCCTGCATGGCGGGTGACTTTTGCCATCATTTTTTGATCGTAAGCCACTTTTCTGACCGAGCGCATAAAAATAGTTGGATGGTCTGTCATATGTGGTCCCAGCAATAAGGCACTTGATACGCTTGGCTGGATGCCTTTTTCATGCAGATCAAACAGCGCTGCACAAATGAAGGCGCTGCCACCACTGAGTCCTATTACTTTCAGTTTGGCATCGCTGGAAAAAATATGCCGAAGATCACGCATCAGCGCCTCCATACTCAGGAAACCGCAACGCTCTTCAAAACGGAAATGTAACTCATACACACAGGAGGCGCCGGACTCGGTGAGTAGCTTGAGGATGCTGTCCTCACCGTACTCGCCTCTGACGGGATCGAAAATACCGGGAATCAGTAAAACCCCTTCGTTGGCCGATGGTTTGGGTTCTTTAAGACGATTTTTTATTAAATAAACCCCTTCGAGTGACTTGCCTTCCCAATCAAGAACATAGGTGCTAATAACGCCGGGAAGATTACGTTGATGGATGAAGGAGGGGGCAATTTCTTTTTCGCTTACGTTTAAACTCTGCATGGGTATAAAATCCTTTATCTGTGTTTGCTTCGTTTGTAATAATTCTATGTATCGTGCTTTTTGCAGAGTGTAACAGGAAATATTTGATGGGTAATCAGCGGAATGATGACAGCCTTTCTGAATAAAAACTGGAATATAAAATGAATTCTAAAATAATAAAACAGCAACAGTTGGGGGTGGTAAACGGACGCCTACATGCCTGCCCCGACCAACCCAAGGGTGTCAGCAGTCAGTCGCATGCGCCGCAATCACGTATTTCCCCCTTAAACTTTCATGATGAAAAGGAGCGTGAATTTAAGCGTCTTGCAGATATTATTGCGGCCCTGTCTGGCAATGAAATTATTACTCTGGAAGAGAATTATCTTCACGCTGTTTTTAAACGTGCCGTTTTTTGGCGCGATGATCTGGAATGTTTATGGAGCGAGCGCGATCAAGTGTGCCACCTTCGATCGGTCGCCCGCAGTGCTTACAGTGATTGGGGCGCAAACCGGGCGCGAATTGAAAAAATTCGTTTGTTGTTTGACAAGGGATATCTTTACTAAAGCGTCCGGCGTTTTAAATTGCGAATAATAAAACGGGCTGGATGCAAACCATTAACGAGAGTCTGCTGTGTCGGCTGAGGCTCGCCGGTAATATGACTCGCCAGAATCTCTGCGCAAAACGCGGCGCTGGTCAGTCCGCGTGATCCATAGGCCACATTAAGATAGAGTCCAGGGTAAAAATGACCGCTGGTGTAATGTTGTCTCAGTTTACCGGTACGCAATCCACTGTAGGCCTGCAGATAATCATTGAGAATGGGAGCAGGGCCTACCACTGGCAGGTAATCGGGTGCTTGGCAACGAAACGACGTGCGTCCGCTGATTTTATCGTTTTCTTGTGTATGAATTAATGCCTCATAAAATGCGGGACAGGCATTTTGTAATTGCCTGAGATTAGCAGCGTGATCACTCTCACGTACGTCCGTGCTGTGATCTTTGTGATGGAATGTGGCGCCAATGCAGTGATAACCATGACGGCTGGGCGCTGAGTAGCCATCATAGTTCAACAGGGTGTTTAACTTTTGGCTGAGTTCGGTAGCCGGGAGAATTGAAATCTGTCCGCGTATCGATTTCAAGGGTAAATACCGGGTTTGAGAAAACGATTGGGCATCCAGCCCATTGGCAATAACGAGCAGTTCACTGGTGTTGATTACATCATTTTGCGCGTTATATACCTGCCATGTGTTGTTGGCGTATTCCAGGCGTATGGCGTCTTGGTGATAGTGTACCGTGATGGCATCATGAGCCTTAATCTGGGCCTGACAAAAACTGGCCGGATCTACCCAGCCCGACTGGGGCAGGAATAAACCGCCATATTGTTGCGCAAAACCACTCAGCTCACTCGCTTCGGCCGCACTGACGGCTCTAACGATATCCGTTGTCCACTTTTTACTATGCATAATCTGCTGTTGTAAGGATATTTCCTTGGCTGAAAAAGCCAACTGAAGCATGCCACATTGTTGCCACTGCAAAATGTTTTTTGCCTGTGTGTGTTGCTCTAATTGAATTAAATGTTGAATGGCAAAGGCATAACTTTGCTGATAAAAACTGGTTTGAATGGATTGCTCGGGATTGAGCTTGGTAAAAAGCACGCCTATTGGATTGCCTGAAGCGCCGTTGGCAAGTTTATTGGTGCGTTCAATCAACTCAACCTTAAATCCTTTTTTGGCCAGGGTGTAGGCCGTGGTGGTGCCGGCCAATCCGCCACCAATGACGAGTATTTTTTTACGCGTATCGCTGTGAAAATCCTGATTGATATACCAGGGCTTTTGATGCGCGTTTAATTCTCGTGGTGCAGAAGGGCTTATGAATTTTCCGTGTAACATTTCTCTTTTGTGTTTAAATCCTTTCGTTCGTTCAACATGAAAACCGGCATGTATTAATTCTTTACGCACACGGCTTGCCGCAGTAAAAGTGCTGAACGTTGTATTGTTGTGACTTAAGCGGGCCATCTGGCTAAACAAGCCCTGACTCCACATGTCTGGGTTTTTGGAAGGGGCAAAACCATCTAAAAACCAGGCGTCCGCAGGTGAGTTAATTAACGATAAACTCTGTTCGGCATCACCCCATAGCAGTGTTAGTTGAATGCTATCGTTATTAAGTTTAATGCGATGTACGCCTGCCACGGGCGCAGGATAGTACGCTAATAATTCATCAGTGAAGGGCTTCAATTCGGGCCATTTACTTAATGCGAGTTCAATTTGCATTTTTGACAGTGGATGTTTTTCTACGGCGATATAATGCAATCGGCACTGTGGTGGGCGGGTGTTGTGCCATAAAGCCCACGTGGCAAGAAAGTTAAGTCCCGTGCCAAAACCGGTTTCAATCAGAGTGAAAAAATTGCGTTTGTGCGCTTGCCAAGGTGACCATCGTGCCTGAAGCTGGTTGTGATTCAGGAAAACATAACGGCTTTCTTCCAGACCATCGCTGGTAGAGAAATAAATGTCGCCAAAAAGATCAGAAAAGGGTTCGGTATTTTTCCACGATAATTGTGCAGGCTCAATGAGCGTGGATGTTAAAGAGTTTTGCTCTGACATAATTAATTAACATATTGATAAATAGACTGTATTAAAAAAAAATTCATTGGATTGTTATTGCATTTGTGAGCTGGTTCACGTAATTTAGCCGCAAACAATAAAACATCCAGGGAGAAGGATAGTGATTTACACGGAGCACAGCACTGACAAGGATGTATCCTCAGTTACCGAAACAAGCAAAACCATACTCATCATTGAAGATGATAATCATCTAAGGTATTACTTGGGAGAACTGCTGGAATTAAGCGGTTTTAAAGTCATTCTCGCCGAAGATGGCCACCAGGGCCTGTTAAAGTTTCAGCAATTCAAACCGCAACTGGTGCTAACCGACATTGTCATGCCGGGGCGAGATGGTATCAGTTTAACCGTTCGCTTTAAACGTTTGTGTCCTGATGTTGCCGTAATCGCCATGTCGGGCCGATGGCTGAGTGATGACGTTGATTGCTCTGATTCTGTCAGTTTTCTGGGTATCGACAAGGTTCTATCCAAACCATTTTCTGCCGCACAACTCAAAGAAGCGATTATGGATGTTATGCATACTGATATGGTTTAAATAAAAGCTTTAAGGCGGCTGATTTTGAAAAGGGCCGGGGGAATTCTTTCAGACCTGCTCTGGCTGTATGATTTTTTTAAGCGCAATTTCACGGTTAAACATCAGAACTCTCAAGTGAGCTGTCACTTTTATTGACACTCTTTTCTTCGATAATTTCCAAAAGAGAACGAACGGTTTCTTGTGAAGACGTCAGTTCTGTTTCAAGAAATGCGTTGCACATTTGCGATTCATTAAACACGTTTTGTAATTCCGCAAGCTGTTTTTCATGGGATTTGTGTGCATCCGTTAGGCTAATTATCAAATTATGGAATTGGTTGAGTTTGTCGTTGGGTAAAGATTTTTGATCTCGAAGTGTGTCTAGAAAGTTTTGGAGTTGAACAATGATGCTGAGCTTGTTTTTGGCAATGTCACCTGAAAGTTGGTTTTTACCATCGCTGATCACCGGCCCTTCTAATTTGAAGGGCGCTTGTTTGCTAAGAAGCGCATTGATTTCCTCGAAAAAAGCCTTGTATTGTGTTTCAAGTAATTCAATGGCATTGTCTGTTTTTAATAGGCTTACTTCTTCTGTCAGTGGTAAGAGTTTCTGAGTACTGCTGCTGGATAGATGGCTTCTAATCAGACTTTGTAATAAAAAAAATGCTTGCTGATAAACCTCAATTTCCTTGTATTGGTTCTTGAGATGGTGAAATTCGTTGTGGAGCTGCGTTAACTCTTCTTTTCCGGCGTGGCTTGAAGGAAGCAAAGGGATCAGACCTAAAAGCGACTGTGTTAATGTGCCCCAAAAAGCTTCAAAATCTTCGCGAATGTTCAGAACCTCAAGCTCTGCTTGTAAATAATAATAGCGAAGCAACATGGCCAACAGTTTCTTATCGGTAATTGCAGTTATTGTTGCATCAGCACTTGCAGGAATAACGGTCCCTACTAATGAAAAATACACGGAGTTTGTGGCTTTTATTTCTTCAGACAGAAATTTTTCGGGTGGCCAATTAGCTCCGTTACCTTCAGCGGCTTCATTTTTTTCTGTTCTGGAAGCTGGTGTAGATACAATCTTCTTTTTTAAGTTAAAAATGTAAGTGGCAAGCACAGCGATAGTCACGATCAAAACAAAGACCACTTCGGCGAAAACAAGAATGATTAATTTTTCTTCAGCCATATTTGGCCTTCCGGGTTAAATATAAAACAGGTGCTCATGTTGAGATTTTCTCCAAAGAAAAAATGCCAAACCTGCACGGAGCGCTGGGTGCTAAACCACACAGTTAATAGGCTGTTCTTGTAATTCTAGGTCAATTCTTGTCACATAGTGTTTGTTTTGGATTGTTAGGTTTGGAAAGGAGAAAAAACCTTATGTCGATATTAAGTGCAATAGAAAACAGACGTTCTATCGCGGTGTTAACTGATCCCGCGCCCAGTGAGCACGAATTAGCACTTATTTTACGCGCTGCCCAGCATGCCCCTGATCATGGACGTTTAAAACCCTGGCGCTTTTTGCTGATTAAAGGTGATTCGCGTGCGGCGCTTGGGCAGCTGTATCTGAAAGCGACACGGGCGCAATCAGCAATACTCAGCGAGGATCAACAAAACCGAATCGCTAATCTACCTTTACGGGCACCGCTGATTATCGTGGCCATTGCACAGGTGATAGAAAATCATAAAGTGCCGGTGATAGAACAAATAATTGCTACCGGCGCCGCTGTGCAAAATATGTTGCTGGCGGTGCAGGCATTAAATTATGGTGCGATGTGGCGCACGGGTGAAATGGCTTACAACGACGTGGTTAAACAAGGTTTGGGGCTGAATTCAGCGGATGAAATTGTGGCCTATATTTATGTGGGGACAGCCGGCATCGAACCCAAAGCTCGAGCCGACGTTGACCTTGCCGACTACTGCCGCGAGTGGTTGGGCCCCACGGACCCCGGCGGTGCGTGATTGCTTTATAGAGGTCGCTGGGGTATAGTCTGCGGCCTGTTTTGGCAGGGCTCTTTTAATGTGTTAAACCTGCCCAAAACGTGTAAAAGTTCTATAAGGAGAGGTGTCCGAGCGGCTGAAGGAGCACGCCTGGAAAGTGTGTATACCGCAAGGTATCGAGGGTTCGAATCCCTCCCTCTCCGCCAATTCCCCTGCTAAAATCCTATCGTGTCCTGAAAACCTCGCAAACAAGGCTTCATTCTCCTCGTATCGTAGCTTTATTCGTTTATTGCAGCTGTTTTTTAAAACGGGCGCAGCTTATGGCCAGCGTAAAAAGCATAACCAGCAACAGCGATTCGATAATACCTATCCATCCTGCCATTGCCGGTGCAAACCCTTTGAGCACTGACCAGCAAAAATAGGGTATGAGCAAATAGGCAAACCAGATATAACTGTTGGCGTCGCCTTTTTTCAGCAAAGGGCTGAGCAAGAGCAGTGGTAACCATTTGATCGACGTAATGAGCAAAGAGGTGCCGGCTTGTTGTGTTGGCAACAGGAGGTAGTCGGCCAATAAACTGCCAACGACCATGCCTAACAGTAAAACAAGCAGGCTGTGTTGATAAAAACCGAGCTGAACAGGTGTTGTCATTGGTGGGTATCTTGGGTGATTAAAGGAATGGTTGTTTTATAGAAGCGCAAGAACGTTTTCCGGTGGTCGGCCAATCACTGCGCGCTCTTTATAGACAAAAATGGGGCGTTCAATCAGTTTGGGATGAGTGGCCATCGCGGCGATTAATTCATTTTCGGTGCTGTTTTTGCTGAGTGCGAGTTCCTTGTAGAGTGTCTCGCTAGCGCGTATCAATTGATGCGCGCTTAGATTCAGCTGTTTCAGTAGGGTGCGAAGCTGGGCTTCAGTCAGCGGTGTTTTGAGATACTCCACTACGCGCGGTTCGATACCCCGTTCAGTCAGCAAGGCCAGCGTCTGACGCGATTTAGAACATTGAGGATTGTGGTAAAGGATTCCGCTCATTCATCGTATCCAGATATCAGGGTGACCAAGGCTTGCCAAGCTTACCTAAATTAAGGTCAAAATCCTATGGTTGACATACGTCCCGTATTTTTCGCGAGATCAGTATAACTCCCTTCTGTCAGTAAGCTTATGCTATCATGCGGCGCTTTTGATGTGTTCGTTGGCGGGCCTATTGACGTGGACAGGTCAGGCAAAATCAGGGTGCACAATAGAAATAAAAAAGAAGTTTGGAAAACGGAGGATTTATGGCAAGCCAAACAAATACAAAGTATTACGACGAGATCGTCAATTACTACGATTCCTGTGAAATTGATTACAAAATGTTGTGGCGTCTGGACCGCTGTCTGGCCATGCATTACGGCTATTGGGATGAAACCACAAAAGGTGTTTCTGATGCGCTGATTCGTGAAAACCAGATTCTGGCCGAAAGGGCACAAATCAAAAAAGAACACCGTGTGCTGGATGCGGGCTGTGGCGTCGGTGGCAGTTCTATTTGGCTGGGCAAAAATATTGGTTGCGAAACACTGGGTATTACCTTAAGTGCCGAACAAGTGAAAACATGCAAAAAAAATGCAGAACAAGCAGGTACGTCTGCGTTAAATGCGTTTGAAGTGCGTGATTACACCGATACCAGGCTTGATGAAGCGAGCTTTGATGTCGTTTGGGCGATTGAAAGCGTCTGTCATGCCACCCATAAAGAAGACTTTGTTAAAGAAGCCTTCCGTGTGCTTAAACCCGGTGGGAAATTAATCATTGCCGATTTTTGGGCGTCACACCATCAGTTAAAAGGTGAAGATCAGCGCATTATGCAAGAGTGGGTAGCCGGTTGGAGCGTAGGTTCACTGGAGCACGTTGACAATTTTCGTGGCTATTTGAAAACAAACGGTTTTGTCGAACTCGATTACGAAAACGCAACGGATCATGTTCGGCCTTCTGCCGAGCGACTGCATAAATATGCAAAATGGACACTTTGGGGTGCGAAAATACTGGAAGTTCTTCGCATTCGAAACAAGGCACAGCATGGAAATGTCATTGCTGTTCATCGAGCGAAACTGGCACTTGATCGTGGTCTGTGGAATTACGGTATTATTTGCGCACAGAAGCCCTTGGTGTAATTACCTTGTCGCGTCACTTTAGCGTAATGACGTGACAATGCTTAAAAATAAACAGGTGAATCCACAGATAATACTTGTTTTATTTTAAACAGGTGTTTTAAATAAGCGACGCTAGACTGCTGATGCGCGCCACATTGTCACTAATTAATAAGGCTCCTTTGGCGTCAGTGTGGTACGGCGTGTATTCACAACACCTTTAGCTGGCGTCACTGTTTTGGGTGACTGTTATACGTATAACAATACATATTTCCAGATCATGCCTGGCTTATGAAGCGAACCATCAGGGCTGTTTAATGCCTGATTCAAGTGGCTTATTCGCTGAATTCCTTGTTTGGAAATCACAAAAAAATAGTAAAGGAAGGTTCTATGAACATAGACTATAGCGCAGAGGAACTTCAGTTCCAGCAAGAAGTTAGAAACTGGTTTACAAAGAACTTGCCAGAACATCTCAAGAAAAAAACCTTACGTGGCGAAATGCTGACACGCGATGAGATCGTTTCCTGGCAGAAAATTTTAGGTTCAGCGGGTTATCTTGCTATCAGCTGGCCGGTTGAGCACGGTGGTCCTCGCTGGACTGCAACCCAACGGTATATTTTTGATGAAGAACGCGCAGCCGCTGGCGCACCTGTGGGTTTCTCCATGGGTTTGATCATGTTGGGGCCGGTATTAATGGCCTTTGGTACGCCTGAACAGAAAGCCAAATATCTGCCTAAAATTTTGAGCGCCGAAGATTGGTGGTGTCAGGGTTACTCCGAGCCAGGTGCCGGATCTGACTTGGCCAGCTTGAAAACCCAAGCGGTATCAGACGGTGATCACTACGTGGTTAACGGCACCAAAATCTGGACCACCTACGGTCACTACGCCAACCGATGTTTTTGTTTGGTGCGCACAGATAATCAATGCAAAGCGCAAGCAGGCATATCCTTCCTTTTGATCGATATGGACACACCCGGCATTGAGATTAAACCTATTGTGAGCATTGACGGTGAGCACCATCTCAACCAGGTGTTTTTCGATAACGTACGTGTGCCTAAAACAAATCTGGTGGGTCAAGAAGGGCAAGGCTGGACAATAGCCAAGTACCTGTTAACCCATGAACGCACCACCATTGCCGGTGTTGCCGACTCCAAACTGAATATGGCCAATATCAAGCGTGCTGCCGCTGAAAACTTCGCTAATGGCAAGGCGTTGATTGAAGATGAACAATATTCTATGGATATCGCTCAGGCAGAAATCAATTTGATGGCGCTGGAGTTTACCAACTTCCGCACGCTTGCCGATACGGCAGCAGGTCGCGCACCGGGTCCTGAATCATCGTTATTGAAAATTAAAGGCACGGAAACCCAGCAGGAACTTTCAGAGCTCAAGGTGAAACTGGCAGGTTACTACGCGTTTCCTTGGCATACCGAAGGTTATGTGGGACCTGAGGAATTTTCACACGCCACGCAAACCTACAACTTCTTGCGCGCCAGTACGATTTACGGCGGCAGCACCGAAGTACAGAAAAACGTTGTGGCCAAAATGCTGTTGGGCTTGAAATAAGCAAGGGGAAAGTATTATGGATTTTTCATTATCAGAAGAACAAAAACTTATCAAACAGCAAGTTGAGAAATTTGTTCAGAACGATTACAGCTTTGATAGACGTAATAAAATTTTAAAGATGGACGAAGGTTTTGATCGTGCCATCTGGAAACAATTTGCTGATTTGGGTTGGCTCGGCATTCCTTTTTCTGAAGAAGACGGTGGTTTTGGCGGTGGTCCTATTGAAACCTCATTACTGATGGAAGCCTTTGGTAACGGTATGGTGGTTGAACCCTACCTGAGTACGGTGGTTCTTGCAGGTAATGCGGTTGCATTTGCGGGCAGTGCTGAGCAAAAAGCGCAGTTGCTGGGTGGTATTGTCAGTGGTGATTTGCTGATGTCGCTTGCTTATGCTGAAGCTAAATCAGGTTATAACCTAGCCTATGTTACGACTACGGCAAAAAAATCAGCCAATGCCTATTCGCTCACGGGTGAAAAAATTGTTGTGCTGGGTGGACAATCCGCCAACACGTTTATTGTGAGTGCGCGCACGAGCAATTCAATCGCCGATGAAGCCGGTATTTCTTTATTCCTAGTTGATGCCAAAGCGGCAGGCGTGAGCATTAAAGGCTACAAAACAATGGACGGTGGCCGCGCGGCCAATGTGAGTTTTAACAACGCACCAGCGCAGTTATTGGGTCAGGAAGGTCAAGGTTTTGCAGTGCTGGAGCGCGTTATTGATTTCGCAACGGTGGCAGCATGTGCGCAAGCCTTGGGCGAAATGGAATCGTCTTTCAAGAAAACGCTTGAGTATGTGAAAGTACGTGAACAGTTTGGAAAAGCCATCGGCTCTTTCCAGGTTATTCAGCATCGGATGGTTGATATGTTTACCCAAACTGAAACCTCACGTTCCATGCTGATTATGGCTGGGATGAGAGTGAGTTCTGCTAATGCGCAAGAACGCAAAAAAGCCGTATCAGCGGCCAAAGTGTATATAGCCCAAAAGGCGCGTGCATTGGCGCAAGATGCAGTGCAGTTGCACGGTGGTATTGGTATGACAGAAGAGCTTGATATCGGTCATTACTTCCGCCGCTTGACATTATTCTGCTCGATTTTTGGCAGCACCAATTATCACTTGCAGCGCTTTGCCAAACAGGGTTAATTCTGTTTGTGACCTACTAAAACCCCGCGCATCTGTCAGGTGCGCGGGGTTTTTTATTTCAGCGCTACAATCCACTGTGCGACAGACGCGCGTTCGGTACGAATTAATTTTTTTCTTCAGTGCTCATATTGTACTTGGTGACCAAGGTATAGAGGGTCGGGCGGGTCACGCCCAGCAATAAAGCTGCTTGCGCCATATTGTTGTTGGTTTGAGTCAGTGCGCGACTAATGGCCTTTTTCTCGGCTATTTCACGTACAGTTTTCAGGTTTAACACCGGCGTTGTGTCGTTTCCATTAGGCAGTGCCAGTCCTAAATCCTTGGCGGTGATTTTGTTGCCTTCGCTCATAATGCAGGCGCGTTTTACCTTGTTTTCAAGTTCACGTACATTGCCCGGCCAGGCGTGGGCTTCAATGGCTTGCACCGCGTCCTCGGAAAGTCCATTGATGCTGCGATTCTGTTCCTGACAAAAACGATTCAGGAAGGCGCGTGCTAAAATCACGGCATCGCCTTCTCTTTCTGCTAAGGAAGGAAGATGCAATACAATTTCACTCAGACGATAGAAAAGATCTTCGCGGAAAAGCCCTTGCGCAATCATCGCTTCGAGCTTGCGATGGGTGGCACAGACAATACGAACATCAACGGGAATTTGTTTATTGCTGCCCACCGGTTGAATCGTTCTATCCTGCAAAAAACGCAGCATTTTTGCTTGCAGTGGCAGAGGCATATCACCAATTTCATCAAGAAACAGCGTACCACCCGAGGCGTGTTCAATTTTGCCTTTTTTGGTGGTGGTGGCTCCGGTAAACGCGCCTTTTTCATAACCGAACAGTTCGCTTTCGAGCAGGTTGTCTGGAATGGCGGCGCAATTGATAGGCGAAAAATTTTTATCCTTGCGTTCACTTAAACCGTGCAAGGCGCGTGCAATAAGCTCTTTGCCGGTGCCTGTTTCGCCCGTAATCAGGGTGGTGGCATCGGTATTGGCGACACGCTCAACCGTGCGACACAGGGCCAGCATGTCGGGCGAGGAGGTGATGAAACCGGCAATGGGTGACTGGACAATATTACGTTGTTCAAGTGCGCGATTTTTTTCTTCGAGTTCGTACAGTCTGAAGGCGCGATTAACCACAAATTTCAGAATATCGGCATCAATGGGTTTTTGATAAAAATCGTAGGCACCTTTGCCGATGGCTTTGACTGCATTTTCTTTTTCTTCACGGCCCGTAATAACGATGACTTTGGTTCTGGGTGACAACAAACTGATTTGATCAAGAATTTCAAAACCGACACTGGCACCACCGGGGTCGGGTGGCAAGCCCAGATCAAGTGTGACTACCTGGGGTTCATTGCGTCGTAAGTGCGCCAAGGCATCCTTGGCATTATCACAAAGAAAAATTTCTTCATCATCAAAACACCACTTTAACTGGCTTTGCAGTCCAGGATCATCTTCGATAATAAGCAGTCGTCGCATATTGTTGTTATTTATTTTATTCATTCTGACCTTTAATTATGCATGATTATCGGTGAGTGGCAACGTTAGGGTGAATGAGCTGCCTTGTCCCAAGGTGCTATCCGCTACAATGGTTCCGCCAATTGCCGTGATGTACTGTTGACACTGAAATACACCGATGCCCATGCCTGAAACCCCTTTGGTACTCCTGAAGGGTTGAAAGAGTTCATTATCCATGAATTCTTTAGACATGCCGGAGCCCGTGTCACTAATGGTGATGATTGCCGATGTATTTTGCTGAGCGAGTTTTAGTGTCACTGTGCCGTGTTCTGAGCAGGCTTCCTGGGCATTTTGTACAAGATGACTTAATACGTTTAATAGTTTTTCGGCATCAGCGTTAATATAAATTTTTTCATTGTTGGGCAAGAAAACAGCCTGAGGCAGGCTGTTTTTTCTATTCTCTGTCAGTTGCTCAAGTAAACGATTGAGTTCAACCGGCGTTGCTGCATCATTCGTGCTATTGGTGATACTCGCTTCAGTCAGTTGTTTTAATAATCGCGTCATTTTTTGCACAGAGTGATGGGTAGTCTGAACCATATCATCAATAAAAGCCGGATTTGTTTTATGTTTTTCGGCGTTTTTTACCATCAGTGACAGTTGTGAAACCAGTGTTTTAATGTCGTGAACGATAAACGCTGACATTTGATTAAATGCTTCAAATTGCCGGGCTTTGGTTAGGGCTGAGGAGGCTTCTAACTGACTCAAAGCACTGGCGGCTTGCCGGCCCGCGACTTTGATAATGTCATGATCTTCCCAGTTCAGTGTTATACGCGTCAGGGAGTGATTCAAAACAACAAAACCGTAGAGGTCTTCATGGAGTATAAGTGGTGTAATAAGCCAGGCCTGTTCTTGGTCCTTTAACCAAGCAGGGAGTTGTAAATCGCCGTAGAGATCAGGGTCTTTGATCAGCTCATTGATGTCTATTACCCAATTTCGTTTGGCAAGAAATCGGATCAAGGGCTCATTGGCACTGAGTTCGCTTATAGAGGGCACATAAGCATCGGTGCTCAGACGAAAATGAAAGTTGCCGTTACTTTGCACTGTCCATAAGGCCCCGTCACGACTCTCCACAATGTTGGCCAGTGCATGAATAACACGTTCTGGCAGGGGGCGTTCTTTTTGGGAGCCTGTCAGATTATCAGTAATGCGGAGCCACTCTTTGCGGTAATCGTATTTGTAGCTGAAAAAATGTTGGCTGAGAAAAACGCGTAACTTGGCGCGCAGTGATCCTGAAAAAACCAGAATAACGAGCAGTAAACTGCCTGCCGTCAGAAAAACAATTTGTACGGCATTGCTCCAGCTTCCGCCGAGGATACGGATATACCAGGAGACCAGTGCCATAACGATCAAATAAATACCTGCACCGAGGAAGATACTTGTGTGAAAGGTGAAGTCGCGGGAAAGGTTAAAATACATCGGAGACGAACGATTTCTTCGGTTGCCGATGATAAATAAAGGAAGGGTAAGTGCGTTGATAAGGCCGCGAGTTTCCCATAAAACATTGCTCAGCGCGTTATAAAGTAATGCCTGGGAATAGAGGAAAAAATCATAGCCTGCGATTACACTAATCGCGAGGCAAATAAATTTTATCTGCCAGCGATTTTCAGAGCGGGTATTGCGCAGTGCTTGTTCTACGAGAACAAGCATCATAATGGCAAAACCAATTTGCCAGACCAATTGCCCGCGACTTGTAATA
>DAIRVL010000030.1:0-3639 GCA_036802845.1 Pseudomonadales bacterium
GCCGCCGCAAGTAATGCTTGCGTGTAAGCGTGCTGGGGATTTTTGAACAATTCTTCTGTGCTGTTTTGCTCCAGCATTTCGCCTTCTTTCATCACAATAATTTCGTGGCAGAGGGCTTTGATTACCGACAGGTCGTGCGAAATAATCAAATAGGTGAGTTGAAATTTTTCCTGCAAGGATTGCAATAATTCGACAACTTGCACTTGCACCGAACGGTCGAGTGCCGAGGTGGGTTCGTCAAAGATAATAATTTCAGGGTTCAGCACCAGGGCGCGGGCAATGGCAATGCGCTGACGCTGGCCACCAGAAAATTCGTGGGGATAACGACCGAGACAAGTGGCATCCAAACCCACATCCTGTAACGATTGGGTGATGAGTTCGAGGCGTTTGTTTTCTGGGTAATTGGTGTGTATTTTCAGCCCTTCGTCAACAATTTCGGCTACGGATAAGCGTGGGCTTAAACTGCCGTAGGGGTCCTGAAACACCATTTGAATTTTTTTACGAAAGGGACGGAACTGTTTTTGATTCAGGCCATCGAGCCGTTGATTCCGATAACTGATCTGTCCTTGAAACGGCAGTAGTTTGGCCAGCGCCAGACCCAGCGTGGTTTTACCTGAGCCGCTTTCACCGACAATACCCAGTGTTTGTCCCTGGAACAGGGTGAAGTTGATAGTATTGACAGCTTTTACGTGGTCATAGGTACGATTTAAAATGCCTTTTTTAAGCGGAAACCACACTTTTATATCGTGCGCGCTAATTAAGGCTTCACCCCGCCTAATGTTGGTTTTAATTTTTGGCGCGAGGTGGGTGTTTAATAATAACTGTGTGTAAGGGTGTTGCGGCTGGTTAAAGACCTGCTGCGTTTCGCCGATTTCGACCAGCTGACCTTGTTTCATCACCGCGATGCGTTGGGCAAAACTTTTCACCAGTCCCAGATCATGCGTGATAAGCAGAATGCTCAGCTGCAATTGCTGTTGCAAGGATTTTAATAATTCCAGTATTTGCATCTGAATGGTGACATCCAGCGCGGTGGTGGGTTCGTCGGCAATGAGAATGTCGGGTTCGCTCGCCAGCGCCATGGCAATCATCACGCGCTGTCGTTGACCGCCCGATAGCTCATGCGGGTAGGCTTTCAGGCGCTGTGCTGCTTTGGGAATGCCCACTCGCTCAAGTAATTCCAGGCAGCGGCGTGCGCTGTCTTTTTTGTTTAAACCCATGTGCAGTTCAAGCGTTTCACTGATTTGTTTTTCAATGGTGTGCAGTGGGTTAAGCGAGGTCATCGGCTCCTGAAAAATAATGCTGATGCGTTTGCCACGGATTTTTTGCAGGCTTTCATTGCTGAGCGAAAGCAGATCTTGCTTGTCGTACAAAATTTTGCCGCTTGGATGCGAGGCTTTGGGGTAGGGCAGCAATTTGAGCATAGACAGCGCAGTGACCGACTTCCCCGAGCCACTTTCACCCACTAGCGCCAGTGTTTCGCCTTTAAAAAGTTCGAAACTGACGCCTCTAACGGCTTGAATAATGTGCTCGCCGTCCTTGAATTGCACGCAAAGATTTTCAACCTGTAACAGTGCTTGAGAGCTAGGCATGAGTCGACTCAGAAATTCCTATGTTTTGCGAGAATCAAAGGGTTTTGCGGGGATCAAAGGCATCCCGAATGGCTTCACCAATAAACACCAGCAGCACGAGCATGCTGGAAATAACCACAAAGGCAGTCACACCCAACCACGGCGCATGTAAATTTGTTTTGCCTTGCGACGCGAGTTCACCCAGCGAGGCCGAGCCGGGTGGTAAACCAAAACCCAAGAAATCCAGCGAGGTCAGGGTGGCGACGGCACCGGTCAGAATAAAAGGCAAAAAGGTAATGGTAGCAACCATGGCGTTAGGCAGAATATGCTGAAACATAATACGTGTGTTGCTGACACCCAAGGCTCTGGCGGCACGAACGTATTCGAGATTTCGGCTGCGTAGAAATTCTGCGCGCACCACATCAACCAGTGACAACCAGCTAAACAGCAGCATAATGCCCAGTAACCACCAGAAATTGGATTCAACAAAACTCGATAAAATAATAAGCAAATAAAGCACGGGCAGTCCGCTCCAGATTTCCATAAAGCGTTGGCCGTATAAATCGATTCTGCCGCCATAAAAACCCTGTACGGCACCTGCGATAACACCGATCACGGTGCTGAAAAAACTCAGCGTCAACGCAAATAAAATGGAAATACGAAAGCCATAAATCACACGCGCGGCGACATCGCGTGCCTGGTCATCAGTGCCAAGTAAATTTTCGCTCGTAGGGGCCGAGGGCGCGGAGGTGCTCAGGTCGTAGTGAATGGTGTCGTAACTGTAACGAATGGGTGGCCACAGCATCCAGCCATTGGCATTAATGAGGTCGATGACATAGGGGTCGCGGTAATCGGTCAGCGTTTCAAACTCGCCACCAAAGGTGGTTTCGGGATAGTCAGTAAGCACCGGAAAATACAGCTGTCCTTTGTGCATTACGACAATAGGTTCGTCGTTAGCAATAAATTCAGCGAAGAGGCTCAGCGTAAACAGCAGCATAAAAATGCGTAGTGCCCATACACCACGACGGTTGGCGGTAAAGTTATCCAGTTTGCGTTGATTAATAGGGCGAAGGTGGCGGCGAAGAACTTGCATGCTTAACTTTCCCGGTTTGAAAAATCGATTCGTGGATCAATGAGAATGTAAGTCAAATCGCCCAAAAGTTTTACCACAAGACCGATGAGCGTAAAAATAAACAAGGTGCCAAAAACTACAGGATAATCACGATTAAGCGCCGATTCGAAACTGAGCAAGCCCAAACCGTCTAATGAAAAAATAACTTCAATTAACAGCGCGCCGGTAAATAAAATACCGACAAGCGCAGCCGGAATTCCCGACACAACAATCAGCATGGCATTACGAAAAACATGACCGTAGAGGATTTTATTTTCGCTCAGGCCTTTGGCGCGTGCCGTGATGACATACTGTTTATTGATTTCGTCGAGAAAAGAATTTTTGGTCAGCATGGTTAATGTGGCAAAACCACCAATGGACAAGGTTGTGACCGGCAGCACCAGATGCCAGAGGTAATCGATAATTTTACCGGACACTGAAAGGTCCTGAAAATTTGGTGAAGTTAAACCCCGCAGCGGAAACCAGTTGAGATAACTGCCACCGCAAAAAAACACCACCAGTAAAATGGCAAACAAAAAACCGGGCACGGCATAACCCAGGGTAATAACATAACTGGTCCAGATATCAAAGCGTGAGCCATGGGATACGGCTTTGCGGATGCCTAATGGAATTGAAATCAGATAAATAATCAGGGTGCTCCATAAACCCAGCGAGATGGAGACGGGCATTTTTTCCAGAATTAAATCGATGACTTTACGGTCACGAAAAAAGCTGTCGCCAAAATCAAAACGCAGATAACTTTTGAGCATGATAATAAAACGCTCGTGTGCGGGTTTATCAAAACCATAGAGTTTTTCAATGCGTTTGATCAATTCAGGATCCATGCCCTGCGCACCACGGTAACTGCCTTCGTTTGCTGTGTTGTTTCGTGTCTGCAAACGTTGTGTTTCACCTTGCTGGCTTCCCCCTAAACGGGAGGACGCGCCTGCTTCAAACCCC
>DAIRVL010000030.1:3649-19711 GCA_036802845.1 Pseudomonadales bacterium
GCGCCAGCATTTTTTCGACCGGCCCGCCGGGCGCGGCCTGGATAATCACGTAATTAAGCAGCATTACGCCCAGCAGGGTAGGGATAATCAAAAATAAACGGCGAAGTGTGTACGCAATCATGATGAAATCTTAGTGTTGTCGTGGACGGAATTTGGCATTTTTTTCTGGATCGATCCACCAGTTGTCAAAACCGATGTCATAGATAGGTTGAATAGCAGGTTGACCGAAAATATTCCAGTAAGCAATGCGGAAGGTTTGGATGTGCCAGTGAGGAATGACGTAATGATTCCACAATAATACACGATCCAGCGCCCGACTTTGATGAATGAGCGCATCACGATCGGGCGCAGCGATTAAACCTTCAACCAGGGCATCGACCACCGGGTCGCTAATGCCCACCCAGTTAAAACTGCCGGGTTGTTTTGCTGAGGATGAATGCCAGTAATTACGTTGTTCATTGCCGGGAAAAAGATTTTGCTGAAACGAGGCGACGGTCATGTCGAAATCAAAGGACTGAATGCGGTTAATGTATTGTTGTGTATCGATGAGCTGTACTTTGGCTTTTATGCCTAAACGGGCCAGATTTTTGGTGAAGGGCAAGGTTACTCGTTCAAAATCCGGGCTGACTAGTAGAATGCTAAATTCGAAAGGTTCGCCGGCGGCATTAATCAGCGTGTTGTCTTTGATTTTCCAGCCGGCTTGTTTGAGCAGGTTCATGGCGATCAGCAGATTTTGGCGATTGTTGCCGCTGCCATCGCTGCGTGGAGCTTGATATTCGCGGGTGAAAACACGCTCAGGAATCTGGTCTTTAAATGGCGCGAGGATTTTTAACTCCTCAGGGCCGGGTAACCCGGAGGAGGCCAGGTCGGAGTTTGAAAAAAAACTGTTGGTGCGAATATAGGCATTGTAAAAAAGACGTTGATTGGTCCACTCGAAATCAAAGGCGTAGCTCAGCGCTTCTCTGACCAGCGGGTCCTGAAACAAAGGACGGCGAGTGTTGTAGGCAAAGGCCTGCATGCCGGTGGGTAATTGATGCCGAATTTCTTTTTTTATGATGTATCCCTTGTCGAAATTTTTCCCCGTATAGGAGGTTGCCCAGTTGCGTGAGGTATTTTCGGCACGGTAGTGGTATTCGCCCGATTTAAAGGCTTGCAGGCTGATTGTGTTGTCGCGGTAGTAATCAATAACCATTTTGTCGAAATTATAACGGCCACGATTAACAGACAAGTCTGCCCCCCAGTAATCCTTAACGCGTTCCAGCGTCAGCGCGTGGCCGGTGTCAACACTGCTTATTTTGTAGGGCCCACTGCCCAGAGGGGGCACGTTGGTGCGCGTAAAGTCTTTATCTTTCCAGTAGTGCGCGGGCAATACCGGCAGGGAACCTACAATCAGCGGTAGCTCGCGATTATTTTTTACTTTGAATGAAAATTTTACCTTGTGCTTTGATAAGGCTTTTACCTCAGCGACAGCGCTGTAATACGAGGCAAAATAAGGATGTCCTTTTTCCATGAGAATGTTAAACGTAAACACCACGTCTTCAGCGGTGATAGCATGGCCATCATGAAAACGCGCTTTTTCATTTAGATGAAAAATAATCCATGAGCGATCGTTGGCCACCTCCATGCCTTTGGCAATCCGCCCGTATTGGGTGAAGGGTTCGTCAGTAGAGGGAGTGGCGAGGGTTTCGTAGAGATATTCATTAATACCAAAGGCAGGTTCGCCTTTCAGTACAAAAGGATTCAGGCTGTCGAAGCCGCCGGAACTGACCACACTCAAAATAACATCCCCACCCTTGGGCGCATCAGGGTTGACGTAAGCAAAATGTTTGAAGCTTTTGGGATATTTGGGTTCGCCATAAATGGCCAAAGCATGACTGACGGTGCTTGTGTAGGCATTGTTAGTAGCAAAAAAGAAACAGAATAGGCAAAACAATGTCAGCGCGGTGGTTTTTTTCATTATCATGCGTTATGTCTATTGTGAGGGTTGGCATATCAGCATTGTACTGAGCATTGTACTGAGCAATGTACTGATAAATGACCGACCTTGATTAATAGCCTAAGTGTTTGAGCTCAGCTTGGCGCGGCGTTTATTTGATGTACTTCTATTTGATGTACTTCGTCCGGTTCAAAAAAGTGTATGGGCCTATAGTATAGTGTTATGGGCTTTAGGCGGAACCTTTTAAATGCGGCAAGGGTCGTTTACAGACGTGCTAAATCGGGCCATGCCGTAGCCAAACGACATTTTAATGGTAAAAAATGGCTAAAGAAGTAAATGTCTTTGATATACATAACGAAAAGTATAAATCTGCAAAACAAAAATAATTACAAAAGACGCCCACAGGATGTAACATTTATAAAACCTGACACATGCTTAAATCGCCTATAATTAGCCCGATGATGCCAGCTTTTGTTTGTGAGAAATTCTGTACGGTTTTTAATGTCCTTAGGGCCTTTAACACTATCCACCCGGCGGTTTTTGGGGTGCAACCCGGAGGGATGGAGTGCTTTTGCCGCGATCTGGCATTAACAGTCACTGGTTATTTTGAGAGATAAAACAGACCGAAAATTTGCCTAACAGCGCCGAATACATCTCAAGAGCTTAAATGGGTTATGGTCAGGGTTGATATCGTTTTTAAACACTATAACAGCCAGCTTCAGGTTTTAAGAGGCAGGGTTCTGCGTGCTTTTCTGCATGCAGGCATTGAGCCTCATTGGCACGAATGGGATCTTCGACAAAAAAACCTGCCTCCTGTCATTGCATCCAAAGGAGCTCTGACGGTATTGGTTAACGGTGTGGACGTGTTAAATACCGGCAGTACCTTGCTCGAACGTTTTTATCGTTTTATTGGTTTTTTTGATGGCGGAGGCGATGCTATACCCAGTACGGCACGTATTACCCACGCCCTTAGTGAACAAAAAACACAAAGAGACTATGTTGCTCAGCCATCCAAAAAGTTTAACCTGTGGCTGGTATGGAGTGTGCTTCCCTTATTGGTGCTGAGTTTTTTTGCTGACACGCTGTGTTCACACTGTGGCAGTCGTCTTGCGGGCCTGCATGGTGGTGTGATGAGTGCAGACTTTAAATATTTTGTCGTGTTTATAATACCCGTGGTGTTGTTTTCTCTGTTTCTTGCCTTGGGTGCCTTGCTTTACAAGGTTAGAGAACGCCATGGTTACAAACCCTTGATAATGGCTGTATTAGGCTTGACGCTGATTTTTTATGGTCATTTTCTTGTGATAAGTAATGCGTTCTATTTGGCCGGGGTGGGCTCGGTGCTCGTGGCCTCCGTGTGGAATGCTCAATCCAGAACCTTTCAAGCCTTGCATGACTGTCCGCGTTGCCCTGCCTTGCGTCGTGGATCTGAAATTTATTCGCGTCAATCACAAACGCAGGTGCGCGCGCGTGATTTGCTTGCATTTAATCAGCTCAGTCGCTGAGCTTTTTTTGGTCATAACTTTTCTTCCTGCGCGTTTGTTGCCTGTTTAAGCCTTGTTGATTCCCTTCTTTTGCATGACGCTGTCTGCTGGCGGCAGCTATTTGCCTCGGTGACTATTTTTGGTAGTCTGACTCGGTGTTGTTACTAATGAACCGGCCGACTCTGTGTATTGGGTCGTGTTTAGGCCTTATCCCTTGAGGTGCTCCATGCAGGAAGATGACGTGTCCATATTTCGTGATGAGATGGTCGATGTGGCGCCCTGTCAGCATGAACACAAAACGGTGCTAGGCCGTCCTTTGCGACGTCCCGGTTTTGTCGATGAAACAAGACGTCACTCGGCTGTGTTTAGTAAAAAGCACGATTCCAACCACCTTGCTACCGATATTACAGCGATGGTCGGACCTTGTGATTTACTTGAATGGAGAAAAACAGGTATTCAGGACAGTGTCTATCGCAAATTGCGTTTGGGAAAACTGCCGATTGAAGCGTCACTGGATCTGCATCATATGACTGTTGCTCAGGCCAGAGAGGCTGTTTTCAAGTTTATTCATACCTGTCAGCAGGCGAATTTGCGCACGGTAGTGATTACACATGGCAAAGGAATCCAGAGTCCTGTGCCGGCAAAATTAAAAAGTTTTGTTAATCATTGGTTGCCGCAATTACCAGCTGTTTTGGCTTTTCATAGCACCCAGCCGTTACATGGTGGAACAGGCGCGGTGTATGTGCTGATTCAGAAAAATGTTACTGCCAAGTTGCTTAGCTCTGAGTAGTTAATGCGATAAGGTGAGTCCACTTTCTTCAAAAAACAGGTATTAAACATGACACCAAAACAATCAATGATATATGGGATAGCGAGTTATCTTATTTTTTTATTCACGATGCTGTATTTGGTATTTTTTATAGCGGAATTGTGGGTGCCCTGGTCCGCAGGCTCGGGGGTATCAAATGACCCGTGGACTGATGCCTTGTTTAATTTGATGTTGATATTTATCTTCGGATTACAACACAGTGTTATGGCCCGTCCCGGGTTTAAACAGTGGTGGACGCAACATGTCCCTGAGCATCTGGAGCGTAGTCATTATGTGCTGATTTCAACCATTTTCATGTGGATACTGTTGATAGGGTGGCGCCCCATGGGAACGGTGCTCTGGCAATTCGAACAGGTGTGGCTAGTGAAAACTCTGTGGACGATTTTTACTTTGGGCTGGTTACTCTCTGCGTTTGCTACTTTTCTGACGGATCATTTCGATTTGTTTGGTTTGCGTCAGGTCTATCTGCACTACGCCCAGAAAACCTATACTAACGTTGAATTTAGCAGCCATTTTTTGTACAAGCTGGTACGCCATCCCATGATGCTGGGCATGTTAATCGGCTTTTGGGTGACACCACGCATGACACTGGGGCATCTGGTGTTGGCGATGGGCTTTACTGTGTATATTGTCATAGGCATCTATTTTGAAGAACGTAGTCTGCTCAAAACATTGGGTGAGGACTATCGGCTTTATCGCGAAAATACGCCAAAACTCTTCCCTCGTTTCACGAAGTAAGTCACGCAAACGCAATAAGCAAACGGAGGGTGTATGTCACGGGCTTCGAATAAGCAAGCGCAAGAACAGAGCCGTTTGCGTAATGAACACATTGAAGGGGAATTCAGGCCTGATAGTTCGACGCTTGAGCGGCATTCCAGAGCGGGTCGTTATCTGCTCTTGATCATAGCGCTTACACCGTTTGTGCTTTATATGGGTTTTAGTCGTTGGGATGAAATTCGTCAGTTGATGTTTCCCGCCAACGACAAGCCTCCTTTGATGGAACAAACATACACTGAGGAGCACGCGCCTCCCATGAGTGTCGTTGATGACGTGATGAACGGTCAAATTGAGCGTTCAACCATGAATTCTGAATCGGGAGAACCACTGCCTGTACCCGCTGCTGAGCTGATATTGCCCACGCTGGAACGTAGCGATACGTTTTTTCGGGATCAATGGGCGCTTCTTGGCGGCGGTCGTTTGATGACGGAATGGGCATCGGCAGATCAAATCGTGCGAAGAAGTATGACAGTGATAGATAACCTGTCACGCGGCAAAGTAGCTAATACACTCTTGCGAACATTTGCGCCGTCCGTGCCGTTTATGGTTTTGCCGCAATCGTCGGCAGCGGCAGAAGAGACCGTTGAGACTTATCGACTTGATCCAAGTGGCTATGAACGGTTTACACCCTTTGTAACAATGATCAATGGGCTGGATAACAGTCAGTTAATCGATTTTTATCTCAAACTGCGCCCCTTGTTTCAGCAGGCCTACCTGGAGCTGGGTTACCCTTCTGGGCATGTCGATGACGTAATATTTAAAGCCATGCGTGTTATACAGGCGGTCTCTTTGCCCGATGGGGATATTCGTTTGCTGCGTCCCAAAGTGCTGTACCAGTTTGCTGATCCAGCACTCGAAGCCTTAAGTCCGCTTGAAAAACTGTTTATCAGAATGGGTGCCGAAAATACAAAAATCGTGCAGCAGAAAGTGTCCGTTCTAGAGCAATCGCTAAGAAGTCAATTAGACGCGCGTTGATTGCTTAAAGCGTTAAATGTCTGCGTTTATGTAAAACCAGATGCTTGCGATCAGCATTGTCAGCCAGACAATGACTGAAATGATCATACAAAGCCGTGTGGCTTTTTTTAATTCTTCAACACTGGGCATGTTGTTGTGCGTGTTATCTGGCGAAACTGAATCGTGTAGTGCTTGCCCTACCTTGGGGATAACAAAAAAATGTCCCAAGGTCGATAAAACAAACAGCGTTGCTGCGCCGGTACCAAAAAGCAAATTCCAGATCGGCAGGGCGCTAATACCTTCTAACCAACGCGCTTCGCCAAAACACTCGCCTTTAACGGCGCACAAGATATGCGCGAGTTCGTGCGTGTTAATGGCGATAGGGCCGGCAAGACCGAGGGCAATGGCGACCAAAATGATGATAGCCGCACGTGAGGCGCGGATTTTTTTCGGTGGGGAAAACGTATTTTTTGCTGACATAGATTTTTCCGGCCTGATCAAGTGAGCATGGGTGGGTGTGGATTATAGGTGCAATCGTTCAACATAAGACAGTTTTTCCAGCGACAAAAGAGCTATTCAAGCTCATCTCAAGTGATCATTAGGCAAACCTTGGTTTGTCGATGGTTTGAGTTAGAATGCACCCTCCTGAAATTTTAATCTGAGGTGTTTGGATGTTTATCATGCTGCGCATGGTGTATGCGCTTATCTACCAACTCGTTAACAAAAAACCGGTAAGTGCTTACGATGTTGTATCGCTGCCATTGCGGGTTATGCCATGGGATTGTGATCTCAATTTTCATATTAATAATGGCCGTTATCTGTCCATTATGGATGTGGCCCGCACGCAACTTTATTTGGCGGTAGGAATTGTGCCAGTGATGTTCAAGCAAAAATGGGCACCGGTCGTGACTTCCTCTCATTTGCTCTATCGTCGTTCGGTGAATATTTTTGAGAAATATGAGCTCACGTCACAATTTGTCGGCCGTACGGATAAGTTTCTTGTTGTGGAGCATCGTTTCAAGGTAAAAGGTAAAACGGCTGTGCTGACGTATGTGGCGTTGGCTTTTCGGGATAAACAGGGCGTAGTAAGTTCAGATCGTCTAGTTGCCGCTTTTGGTCTTGAGAACTTGCCCCTGGAAAATCGACCTGACATTCTGGAATCATTTCTGCAAACAGATCAACATTTTCTCGATTCGCTTTAGCAGACTGTTAGTTGGGAAAACGTTTTTCCCACTAAAAAAGGCCAGAGCAATTATGCATCTGGCCTTTTTTAGAAGAACAACTTTTTCAGTAAAACAAAACAGTTCGGGTCGTTGATTTTATTAAGCCATCAATGACCAGGCAGCATAAGACGTCTGCTTACATCATAAAGCCAAAGTCTTCACCATCACCACCGACAGGTAATTCCATTAACTGGGTATACTTGTCAATGTGGTAATCGTAATTGCCAAACATGGAATCAGTTACTGCTAAACGCATAAAGTAGTGACCCAGACGCAATTCTTCTGTTACGCCCATGCCACCGTGGCTTTGAACGCAGAGTCGAGCCAGAAGGTTACTTTCTTTGCCTACTTTGTATTTCAGCGCATGGATAACACGACGCGCTGATGGCATGCCGGCCTGTTTTTCCAGTGTGGCGCGATACAGCAAGGATTTGCACTGTTCCGTTTCAACAAACATATCGGCAAACCGGTGTTTCAACACCTGGAAATCGCTCAAGGGATGACCAAATTGCTCGCGCTGACTGCAATAGGCCACCGTATCTTTGTACATCAATTCCATCTGGCCCACTGCTTCTGCGCACAAGGCCAAAATGGCTTGGTCACGAAGGTTTTCAAGAATTTCAAGACCTTTGTTGAGCGGTCCTAAAAGATCACCGGAGGCTACTTTTACATTTTTGAAAATGACTTCAGAGCCGCGTCCGCCGTCGATTGTTGGGTAGTCAATGCGAGAAAGACCTTCTGCTTTGCTATCTACAATAAACAAGGAAATGCCATTGGCATCGGTACGCTGACCGCTGGTGCGAGCGGCGACGATGATGTAGTCAGACGTTTCAGCATTAAGAACCACCGACTTGGTGCCATTGATCACATAACTCTGACCTTCCTGGCTGGCAGTCGTGGCAACGTCATTAAGATCGAAACGTGCTTGCACTTCTGCGTAAGCCACGGTCGCTTTAATAGAACCGTCAATAATTCCACCAATCAATTTCTGTTTTTGCTCAGCACTACCCGCCAACTGTAATGCGGTGCCGGCCAGAATAACGGTCGCGTAATAAGGTTCTACAACCAGACCTTTGCCCAGTGCATCACAGATCACCATCGTGTCTATCAAGTTGCCGCCCAAGCCGCCATTTTCTTCAGAAAAAGGCAGGGCCAACCAGCCTAATTCAGCAAACTTTTGCCAATAATCTTCGGAATAACCCGTTTTTGTTTTGATCAGTTTTGAACGTGATGGGAGGTCGTAATTCTCCTGGACAAACTTGGCGATGCTATCCTGTAATAAGGTTTGTTCTTCTGTAAAATCGAAATCCATTGTTAGTTACCTTCTTGATTAGTTGTTTACACGCCAAGTACGCGTTTGGCAATAACGTCACGTTGCACTTCGCTGCAACCGCCATAAATTGTGGCAGGACGACCATTGAGATACATTTCCATGGCACTGCGGCCAAATTTGAGGCCCACTTTATTGTGTCCCCACGGCGCGCCATAAATACCTGCGGCTTCCAGTGTCAGCTCCTGAATGGTTTGCTGCATCATGGTGCCTTTGAGCTTGAGCACGGATGAAGCGTGTCCAGTTGAACCGGTGTTAACCATGTCGGCAAGGGTGCGCAGTTCAGTGTATTCCAGCGCCAGAAGATCGATTTCTGCAGCGGCAATTTTCTTTTTGAACTCGGTTTCCATCAGGGTTTTATCACCAACAGGAACCTTGATGACTTTTTCCTTGAGCTTTTCCATGGCGAAGATGGAACGAGAAATACCGGCCAAGCCTTTGCGTTCATGTTGCAGCAGGCCTTTGGCATAGGTCCAGCCCTGGTTTTCTTCGCCAACGCGGTTTTCTACGGGTACTTTTACGTCGGTGAAAAATACCTGGTTTACGTGGTGGCTGCCGCCCAGGGTATAAATGGGTTTGACCTCAACGCCGGGTGATTTCATGTCAAACAGAAGGAAGGTAATGCCTTCTTGTTTTACCGACGTGGTTTGGGTGCGTGTTAAACAGAAAATCCAGTTGGCCACATGGCCCATGGTGGTCCAGATTTTGGTGCCATTAATGATGTAATGTTTGCCATCGGGGGTTAGCTCTGCTTTGGTTCGCAGTGACGCAAGGTCAGAGCCGGCGCCGGGTTCAGAGTAACCTTGGCACCACATTACTTTGTTGTCGCGGATATCAGGTAGAAATTTGTCCTGTTGTTCTTTGCTGCCGTATTTCATAAGAATAGGGGCGAGCATAACTTGGCCAAAAGGAATGGTCGGAGGCATCGTGTGCTTGGATGTCACTTTATCCCAGATAAAATGCTGCGTGGGTGTCCAGCCTGGGCCGCCAAACTCTTCAGGCCAGTTAGGCACATCCCAACCCTTTTCTTTGAGTGCGGCAAACCATTCTGCACGTTTGCTCCAGATTTCAGCGCCCTTGGGCAGATGTTTACCCAGAAATTCTTCTACTTCGGCTTGGAATTTAAGGTCTTCTTTACTGAGTTCGATATCCATTGAATGGATTCCTCCTGTTTTATGGTGATCTTATGGATGTTGTGATGCCGCATTTCTATTTATTATTGAGAAGTTGAAATGACCCCTGCTCATGGCTCTGTGCTTTAACAAAATTGCGGATTATTTTTGTGCTTTTTTGCGCTTAGGTGGAACTTGCCTAGACGAATCTTGACAGAAAACGATATAAGCCAATTTGTACGCTTGCGATATATTGCCGGCTCACTTGGCCTGAAGATTATCCCAGAAATCTTGACAATTCACATTGTTATTATCGCGCACCAATGTCGCCTAATGCCAGCGATTTATCATGTCTGGAAAACAAGCGCTTAATCAATGAAATAACGTAAATATGGCCAAGAATGGTAAGGATGCACCGTGTCGTGTGCGATTACGACCTTGTTATACGTAGTAGGTGAGATGTTCGAACATGACATTAATTTATTGATAATTAAGTTTTTCCGCTCCCCGTTTGTGACAGAATCCCGATTTTTTGCTGGCTAAGCCTTTTAAATTCTTGTTTTTGGCACTATCTTTTGTGCCCGGATTTTTAATTAAATACGGTATGATGGGCGGCGGGGTATACTCCTTTATTGGGTGATGACACTGGCGTGAGGGCTTTGGATTTTAGAAGCTTGTTTCGAGACGATAAAGCAACGTGGTTGAAAAGAACGATATGGCTATAAGCAAGGAATTAGATAGCAATAATAGTATGGTAGCGGATGAGCTGTTTGTCTCAGCTGAGAAAATAGCAAAGGACTTCTCTCTTTTTCCTGCTGACGAAGAATTTGTGATCAGTCGTCATGTAGAGGGATTGTTGAGCGAAGAGGCAGTCGATGAGCGCTTAATCGCTATTTCGTCGATGACGGTTGATGCATATATTGCAAGCACCGTTCAACCTGCAGAAGATCCATCGCGACCGGCGCTACGTGAGATACTTAAAAATCTTAATGGTCGTGTTATCCAGGAGCGTAGTCAGGGTTCCTTTTATTCCGCCGAAATGGAACTTGATTTTGGTGATGGTTTTCGGCGTGTGGGCATTATCGGACAGGATCGGACTTCCAATAACGGTTCGTGGATGCCTGAACATCACCATATGGCCTGTGTTGCTGCCCATCAATTTGCCGAGATGTCACTGCCGATTGTATGTTTAATGGATACCCCCGGTGCGGATGCCAGCGAACAGGCCAATATCAATAATCAGGCGCACTCTATTTCTCGCTTAATTGCGGTGTTAGCCAATGTGAGTGTACCAACTGTGGGCATCATTATTGGTATTGGTTATTCGGGAGGCGCAATTCCCATGGCCAACAGCAATATTTTGTTGTCCGTGCGTGATGGTATATTCAACACCATCCAGCCCAAAGGCTTGGCAAGCATTGCGCGTAAATACAATTTGTCATGGCAGGAATGCGCCAAGGCTGTTGGTGTTTCGCCCGTTGAGCTTTACCGACAAGGTTGCATTGACGGTGTAATTGATTACGCGCCCGATGACAGAGGCGACAAACAACAAAACCTGCTTCGTGCCGTTGTTTCCAGCATCAAGTCAATTGAATTAAGCGTGGGCCAGTTCGTAGAAAACAATCCAAATCTGATGACGCATTATGCAAATAGCATAAAACGTTATATTCATCCTTCCCTGCAGCTGGTTTCCATTCAGAATGCAAGCAACATGTTTCTGGCGTGTTCACCCACAACCTACGCAAATATTTTTGGCACGACCTATCGCTACATGCGCTACCTCACTGCGCGTAAACGCATTTACTCCATAACGACCGGCAATTATGGTCGTCTGGCAGTAGAAGAAGTGCCCAAGGGCGATCTTGCCGGGCGCATACATCGCGAAAAGCAATATGTGTTCAGTGAATGGCTGGATAATCCTGACCGTGTTATTTATGAAGATATACTGTTAAAACCATGGAAGAATTTTATTTCAAAACGCGATAGCTTGTCCTCAGATCGCGGAACTCTGGCAAAACTGGTTTTTGGCGAACCAAGACAAAACTATGAAAAAGCCAAAGCGGAACTTTGTTTCACCATTGGTTTCTTTTTGTATAACCGGTGGAAAATTCATGCCCAGAATAATTTTTCAGCATTAATTCAATATTTGAGTGATGAAAATGCGCATCCATCATTGAAAAATATTCCTGATATCCAGCGAATCACTTTGCTTGATATTATTTGCAATGAAGAACTTCGTCAGGATTGTATTGTTGAATTTCAGAATATTCTGATTTTTGATTTTGTCTATGATCACGTGACGAACAGTCTGGCCACCATTGCAGAAGAAGCGAACAGTACAAAAGCCCTGTCGAAAGAAGCGGTGAGTGATTTATTGAATAATGCCTTGAATGCAGCGCTGAATACGTTTAAGCGTGCAGGTATGCGTGATGGTCATGCAGAAAGCAATACGGATCGCCTGAAAACACAATTTGATTCATGGATGCAATTTTTTATTGTTCACCCGGCGCGAGGTGACTTGCTGGCCAGTGTCGAACAATGGAAAACCATGGGGCATCCGCAAACGGCCGATGTGTTGTTCGTTATTATTACTTTTTTCTTTGAAAAACTGTTGCCGGAATATTTTAAATCTGAGCAAACCGGTGCGCGCTACAAAGGTGTGATTAATCCCGCCAGAATTGGTCGCAGAAAAGATTTCTGGAACCGTTTGACCATTGCGTATCACGATTTAATGATTCAAGACGTGATCACCAAAGAAAAGAAAAAAGCTAACAAAGGTGTGGGACGTTTTATTGATCGCTATTTTGACAACTTTAAAGAAATGGATGCTGATCGTATTTCGTCTGATCCCGTTAACTTTCCCGGATTCAGAATCTCCATCGAGCAGGCTATTGAGAAAGGCGTTCGTCCCTGTGGCGTAGTGACGGGCATAGGTGATTTTAAATTAGGAAAAGAGAAACGCCGTGTAGGAGTGCTGATTTCCAATGTGGCATTTCAGGCCGGGGCCTTTGATATGGCGTCTGCAGAAAAATTTTGCAGCTTACTGGTTGTGTGTGCGCAACAACGATTGCCTGTTGTAGGTTTCGTATCTTCCGGCGGCATGCAAACCAAAGAAGGTGCGGCGGCACTGTTCTCTATGGCGGCGGTCAATGACCGGATTACCCGTTTTGTACGTGACAATGAATTACCCATTATTATTTTCGGTTTTGGTGATTGTACTGGAGGCGCACAGGCCAGTTTTGTGACGCATCCTTTGGTGCAAACTTATTATTTTTCTGGCACGAATATGCCTTTTGCCGGGCAGATGGTGGTGTCATCCTATTTGCCTAGCACATCAACATTGTCTAATTATCTCTATCAAATACCTGGCGCAATGCAGGGCTTGGTGAAGCATCCCTTTGCAGAAACACTCGATGATGAATTGCGCGCGATTGACCGTAATATCCCCATTCCTGTCTCAACAGTAGAGAGCGTGGTAGCCCGGGCGCTGGAAGGTTTTGTCTTTGATGAGACCAACCGTGAGGAGGTCGTTGAAAAAGTTGATGCGCGTAAATTAATGCAGCCCGTGAAGCGCACCTTGATTCACGCGCGTGGTTGTACGGCGGTTAAATTAATTCGTATTGCGCAAAAACGCGGTATTGAAGTGGTGCTGGTCGCTTCTGATCCGGATATGGATTCCGTGCCGGTAGACATGCTCACTGATCGCGACCGCGTAGTGTGCATTGGAGGTAACACCTCGGATGAAAGTTATTTAAATGCCTATTCGGTTATCCGCGTTGCTGAATATGAAAATGTAGATTCGCTTCACCCTGGCATTGGCTTTTTGGCAGAGAATTCGCAATTTGCCAATCTTTGTTTGAATCATGGTGTGAATTTTATCGGTCCAAGCGTCTACAGTATGGAGACCATGGGCAACAAGTCGAATGCGATCAATACCGCATTGAAACTTAAGGTGCCCGTGGTGCCTGGAAGTCATGGCATATTGACCTCCGTCGATCGTGCCGCCAGTGTGGCCGAAGACATTGGCTACCCTGTTCTGATCAAAGCAGTGCATGGCGGTGGTGGTAAAGGTATTCAGGTGGTCGAAAAACGAGAAGATTTCAACTTCCTGTTCTACAAAGTTTCTGCCGAAGCCAAAAGTGCTTTTGGTAACGGTGATGTTTACCTGGAAAAATTTATAACCAAGTTGCGTCACATTGAAGTGCAGATTCTGCGTGATAGTCATGGCTACACCGTGATACTCGGTATTCGTGATTGCTCTGTGCAGCGAAATAACCAAAAGGTGCTGGAAGAATCAGGTTCGACGATGCTCCCCGAGCTCCTGAAGCGCGATGTGCAGAAATATGCTGCGGCTATTGCGCAAGAGGTGGATTATATCGGCGCAGGCACGGTTGAATTTATTTACGATCTTGATGCGAATGCTGTTTATTTCATGGAGATGAATACACGCCTGCAAGTAGAACACCCGGTAACGGAGTGGGTGACGGGTATTGATATTGTTGGCAGTCAGTTTGCCATTGCCTCGGGTGAAAGTATTGCATCGCTTGAGGTGAAGGGAAAAGGCTATGCCATTGAAGTGCGTGTAACCGCTGAAAAAGTGGCCTTGAATTCAGCAGGTGATTTGCTGTTACTGCCCGATCCCGGATGCGTCAGTGAATGTATTTTGCCTGAGCAGGACAACATAGAAGTGATTTCCATGGTGGCCGCAGGCAAGTCCGTGTCACCTTTCTATGATAGTTTGATTGCACAGATCGTTTGTTATGGTGATGATCGTCAGGACACTATAAACAAACTGTACGAATACTTGAGTCGGGTTTCCATTAAAGGGCTGTGTACCAATATCCCGCTGTTAAAACGTATTCTGAAAGATGATGTATTTACCGGTGGTGTTTACGATACAACCTACCTGCCAAAATTGCTGAACATTATTGATAAAGATGAACTCATCAAAGAAACCGAAGCGTCTGCTTCGGGTGCCGGTGAAGAATTCGACATTAATAGTTTCAAAATTGAAGGCACCAATGAAATCAAAGTAGTGTCAACATCGACCGGCATTTACTACAGCAAGTCATCACCCACAGAGCCCGAGTTTGTTGAAGTGGGGAGTGTTGTTGGTATTAATGACACCTTATGTTTGATGGAGGCGATGAAAATTTACAGTACCGTAAGTTTAAAATCGTTTAACCGCATGGGTAAGGAATTATTCTCTGCCGATAAAAAATATCGCATTGAGCGAATCAATAATGCAAATGGGCAACAACTGAATACAGGTGACTTGTTATTTGTTGTCAGTCCCGTGGATGCCTAGTAATGTCTGAAAATGCACGAATTGATCATGAAATTGTGTCAGTTCGTGCATTTTATATTTGATTGCAATCGGTTTGGTAACGGTTTGGTAAAAAAACCACTGCAAGCAAACCATTAAAACTCAAGCTGCAATAATAACTAACATTTAACAGTAAGCATGAGTCGATAAATCCAAAACAAGCCACATGTGTTCACAGGTAAAAGCCTCGTTTTATAGGGTTTTGTAACAATGGAGCGCATTGGTTTGGTGTTTTTTCTAATGACAAGGAGTCTGCCATGATTTTGTCGCATCAAAAAGAAATTGATTATTACACGCGTATGGGCGTGTGGGGTGATAAAACCCTGGTGGATGTTTTTCGTCAAAATGTTGAGAGAAATCCTCAACGACTCGCGTTGGTCGATCCTCTTAACAAAGAAAAACTTGTTGGTTTGCCCGCAGAACGGCTGAGCTACGCTGAGTTATCTCATCGTGTGGATGCCCTAGCGACAGCGCTGCTCGCAATGAATATCACAAAAGACGATATTGTCATTGTGCAATTGCCGAATATTTGGGAGCTATCCCTGGCGTACATGGCGCTGGCAAGAATCGGCGCTTTGTTCTCGCCCATGCCAATGCAATGGCGTGAAAAAGAATTTAACTATATTTGCGATCTGACTCAAGCCAAGGCTTACATTGGTGTAGAAAGCTTTGCTGGTTTTTCGCACATGGAAATGGCTAAGAAAATCCAGAGCGAATCGCCTTCGCTCAAGCATCTTCTAGCATTACAAGAATTACGAAAGTTATCTGAGGGGCAAGCGAATAGTCCGCTGCTGGATAAGATTGAAATTAATGCCAACGATGTATTCAGCCTGTGTTGGTCATCGGGAACCGAATCTAACTCCAAGGGTTGTCCGATGAGCCATAACAATTGGCTCGCGCAAATTAAAGTGATGTCAAAAGCCTTTGGGCAGTGGGATACACGATGCCAGATTATTCTGTGCACTGCGCCCATGGTGAACATGACCGGTGTGGGCATGGGTTTGATCAATTGGCTTTACAGCGGTGGAACCACCGTTTTTCATCATCCGTTTGATGGCGAGGTGTTATTTAAACAAATGATGACAGAAGGCATC
>DAIRVL010000031.1:0-19525 GCA_036802845.1 Pseudomonadales bacterium
ATGCACTGGAATCGGCTTCATTGACCAAGCTTTTAGCCACATGCTGACCATTATCGAGCATACGTCGATAATCTTCGAACATCTGGCTTGCGAGCTCAGCATTGATTATTCCGCTTTTCTCCAGTTTTTCGGCATAGAGCGCACGCGTCGTTGAGTGACTACGTATTATTTCATACATAAGTGGTTGGGTAATGGATGGCTCATCGGCTTCGTTATGACCATGCCGACGATAACAAACAAGATCAATCACCACATCTTTCTTGAATTCACGACGATAATCCAGAGCCACCTGAGTAATAAAAAGTACGGCTTCCGGATCATCCGCATTCACATGGAATATGGGCGCCTGAACCATTTTTGCAACATCAGTACAGTACTCGGTAGAACGTGTATCCTCTCTGTCGTGCGTTGTGAAGCCAATTTGATTGTTCACAATAATATGTACAGTACCACCGGTTTTAAAACCTCTCGTCTGTGACATCTGAAAGGTTTCCATGACCACGCCCTGACCCGCAAATGCAGAGTCGCCATGGATCAAAATCGGCACAACAAGATCACCGCCAGAATCGTTACGACGATCCTGCCGCGCGCGCACAGAGCCTTCCACAACAGGCGAAACAATTTCCAGGTGAGAGGGATTAAATGAAAGTGCCAGATGAATTTCGCCGCCTACCGTCGAGATATTTGAGGAAAAACCTTGATGATATTTCACATCGCCCGCACCCAGGCTTGCATTGCGTCTGCCTTCAAATTCACTAAACAGATCAGCAGGATTCTTACCCAATATATTGACTAAAACATTTAAACGCCCCCGATGCGCCATACCAATAACCATTTCCTTGGTTCCATTGGCACCGGAGCGTTGGATGAGTTCATCCATGATTACAATAAGACTTTCACCCCCTTCCAGACCAAAACGTTTGGTACCGGGATATTTTGTACCCAGATATTTTTCCAAACCTTCGGCGGCCGTGAGTCGCTCAAGAATGTGCAGCTTTCTTTGCTGACTGTACTCAGGCGAGCAACGAACCGATTCGAGGCGATGCTGAATCCAGCGTCGTTCTTCTGTATCCACGATTTGCATATATTCAGCGCCAACAGAGGCGCAGTAGGTTTGTTGTAAAGAGGTATGCAATTCGCGCAATGGCACCTCTTCCTGACCTATAAAGTAGGAACCTACCTGAAAAATGGTGTCGTAATCGGCAACGGACAAACCCTGGTAAGCCAGATCGAGGTCTTGCACCTCGGATCGTTTCATGAGTTCCAGAGGATCAAGTCTGGCCTGTTGATGGCCTCGGAATCGGTAGGCGGTAATTAACTGAAGGACTTTGACTTGCTTCTTTTCATGATCAGAACTGACACTGCTTATTACAAGCGGCTGGGCCCTGCTTTTATTTTTGGCGAGATAGAGGAAATGTTCGCGAATAGTAGAATGAGGAACATCTTCCGTGGTAATACCTTTAAAACGCGGCAGCTTATCGAAATAACTACGCCACTCCTCAGGAACGCTGTTAGGATCACGCAAATAATTATCAAACAATTCTTCGATATACGCCGCGTTACCACCTGCCAAATGAGAAGTGGCCCACTGGCGGTACATCAAGCCTTCACGCATTACCGGTTACTCCCTGCAGTAAGCAAGAACGCAAGCCGAAACTGAGTTCAAGTATTTTGCCACAAACAACTTAAATATAGGCACTTTTGGTGCCATGGTTTATTTGGCAAAAGCTTAAGCGCCGCTTCCAACCCGTTCCCTTCTGGTTTATGAAAGAGATTTCTTGCGCCCTTATAATCAGACGCAAGAATGACGCAATAGCACTAGCAGACTGTTGAAAAACTACTACGTTTGCAAATACTGCATTAAAAATGGGCTCAAAATCCTCATTTACTCTGCGTAAACTGCAGTTTTTCTCCCATTTTTGCCTTGTCTTTGCTTCGCTCCTAACGTTTTTCAACAGCCTGCTAGCTCTAATTCAGGCTTATGGCTTGAATTCGCTAACTTATAAAACCTTTACTTATCCTGATGCTGAATTCAAAGAACTACCTTGCCAAAGAACTACCTTGCCTGTGCTGCCAATTGTGTTTTTAGATTAGCATCAACATGACTAGGTTGCTCTTTGCAATAACATATTCCTGATATGCCCAATGGCACGGGTTGGATTCAAGCCTTTTGGACAAACACTGACACAATTCTGTATGCCATGACACCGGAACAAACTAAATGGATCATCCAGTTCGCCCAAACGTTCAGCGGCACCTTCATCCCTGCTGTCTGCCAGAAATCGGTAGGACTGCAGCAAACCGGCAGGACCGACAAATTTATCAGGATTCCACCAAAACGAAGGGCAGGCTGTAGAACAGCACGCACAAAGAATGCACTCATACAGTCCGTCAAGCTTAGCTCTTTCTTCTGGAGACTGAAGCCTTTCAATCGCAGGAGGAGGCGTTTCATTAATTAAAAAGGGTTTTATTTTCCGGTATTGCGCATAAAACTGCCCCATGTCCACAACCAGATCACGTATCACGGGCAAACCCGGCAATGGTCTGACAACCAGTTTGGTATCACGTTTACCCATGGCGGATGAAATAGGAGTAATACAGGCCAAACCATTTTTGCCATTAATATTCAGGCCATCCGAACCACAAACACCTTCACGACAAGCGCGACGATAAGAAAGTGTGGCGTCCTGATCTTTAACCAGCGCCAATACATCCAAAATCATCAGATCCTTACCACCGGTGTTCACGTGGTAATCCTGCATGTAGGGCTCAGCGTCTTTCTCTGGGTTGTAACGATAAATACTGACTTGCATAATGATTCCCTTAGTAGGTTCTCACTTTTGGCTGAAAAGCCTCGACTTGTTTAGGTGCGAAATTTACTTCGCGCTTGATAATTTTTTTCTGCTCTGGCAGATAAACCGTATGCACCAGCCAATTTTCATCGTCGCGATCAGGATAGTCATAACGCGAATGCGCACCCCGGCTTTCTGTTCTGGCATCAGCCGCTATTGCCGTTGCCTCAGCAACTTCCAATAAACTGTCCAATTCCAACGCTTCGACTCGGGCCGTATTAAATGTATTACTTTTATCCGTCAAATGGGCATTGGCAATGCGCTCTCTGAGCTCAGAAAGTTTGCTTACACCCTGCGCCATTAAATCGCCCTTGCGGAATACGCCAAAGTTGTTCTGCATGGTTTGTTGTAATTCTTTTCTTAATACCGAAACGTCCTCACCACCACCAGAGTGCTGCCAACGATTAAATCTATGCGTTGAGCGCTCAAGATCTGATTCGCTCACCGCACCCAACTCAACACCTTCACGCAAGGTTTTTTCAATATGCAATCCAGCAGCTCTACCAAAAACAACAAGGTCAAGTAGAGAGTTTCCACCCAAACGATTAGCGCCATGAACAGAAACACAGGCCACTTCGCCTACAGCGTATAGACCGGGGATTACTTTACTTTCACCCTTTTTATTTACCATGACGGCCTGACCATCAATAGTGGTCGGAATTCCCCCCATCATGTAGTGACAGGTTGGTACAACAGGTATCGGCGCAACAACCGGGTCAACACTGGCAAAGGTTTTGGCCAACTCACAAATACCCGGTAATTTTGAGTGCAATACCTCAGCCCCCAGATGATCAAGCTTCAACAGCACATGATCACCCTCCGGACCTACACCACGCCCTTCAAGAATTTCCATCATCATGGAGCGCGCAACCACATCACGACCGGCAAGATCTTTGGCATTGGGTGCGTAGCGTTCCATAAAACGCTCCCCATCCTTATTTACCAGGTAACCGCCTTCCCCACGACAACCCTCGGTCACCAGAACACCTGCACCCGCGATACCTGTCGGATGGAATTGCCACATTTCCATATCCTGGACTGCATAACCTGCGCGTAATGCCATGGCAACACCGTCACCGGTATTGATCAATGCATTGGTAGTGGACGCATAAATCCGCCCTGAACCACCGGTAGCCAATACGGTGGCCTTTGCCAGAAAGGCCACAACTTCGCCATTTTCAATATTCAGCGCCAATACACCACAAGTATCACCCGCTTGATTGGTAATTAAATCAAGCGCGTACCACTCGTTATAAAAAACCGTATGGACTTTGACATTTTGCTGATACAAGGTATGTAACAAGGCATGACCCGTTCTGTCAGCCGCTGCACAGGTGCGTGATGCTTGACCGCCTTTGCCAAAATCTTTTGACTGCCCACCGAAGGGGCGCTGATAGATGCGCCCTTCTTCCGTACGCGAAAATGGCAGCCCCATGTGCTCCAGTTCAAAAACTGTTTTTGGACCAACCTGGCACATATATTCAATAGCGTCTTGATCACCGATATAGTCTGAACCTTTTACGGTATCGTACATATGCCAACGCCAGTCATCATTTGGATCTGCACTCGCAATGGCGCAGGTAATGCCACCCTGAGCAGAAACAGTGTGCGAGCGCGTGGGGAAAACCTTTGAAATTAACGCAGTATTCTGGCCCGATTGCGCAAGCTGCAATGCCGCGCGCATGCCTGCACCACCACCACCAACAATTACCGCATCGTAGGTTACAGTCCTGATATTAGCCATTGCTTATAGACCCCATAAAATCTTAACGCCCCACACAAGATACACCGCTGCAACGACTCCACATGCCGACTGACAGGAAAAACGTATAAACGTATTATTCAGATAATCGGTTGTAATCATCCATAGTCCTATCCATGAATGTGCCAATATAGCCAACAAAGTAAGGGTACTCGCTATTTGCATCACAGTGCCTGTAATAAAATCCCGCCACTGCTCATATGCAAGATCAGGATGAAACAACAAATAACCCAGCAGCACTACAACATAAACACCGATGACCACACCAGAAACACGTTGGATCACCCAATCATATACACCACTTCGACCAAAGTTTGTAACACTGGCTACCATAACCAAATCCCCATCCCAAGAATCATTACTGCCGCTACCAGAAACGCAATTTTGGTGCCTTTAATTCCGCCCTCCAGGCTTTCTCCCACACCCAGATCCATCAGCAAATGTCTGACACCGGCAACAAAATGGTAAAACAAGGCGGCACAGATAGCCCATAGAACCATCGTCACAAAAAAACCGTCGAGACATTCTTTGAGCGCCTCAAACGATGATTCACTTTTCAGCGAATAACTCAGCACCCACAGCAAAACCGGAATACTGAAAAAAATTATCACACCTGACACTCGGTGGAGTATGGAAGCAATTGCGGGAAGGGGGAACTTGATCGTTTTTAAATCGAGATTAATCGGTCTATTTTTATTCACAGTTTTCACTTTTAATTAAGCCCCATTTTGGGGCATTTTTTGAATAAATTAATCCAGACAATGCGGGAAACTTCCAAGCCACCACTCAAGCTAAATCCCTTGATATGCCTAGACTGAAAGGGCGATGAAGTATATCCGCACACTATTTCAAATACAAACACGCAGTCATTAAAACTTCATCTTTTTTAGCCCTTTTTAACAAGCCTCCCTTTTAATTAAAATCTGCAGGAAGACATGCCCGACAGACTTTGATAAAATCGCGCCGGCTTGTGTCATTTATGCGAAGGTCATTGGACAACTATCCATGAATCAGCGCTTGAAAAGTCGGTACTATTTGTCACTTTTTTACCCATAACAACAACAGCGATTTCAATTTTTACCTCTTTTAAATACCTCGTTTCAAATCAGTTCTCATATGCACCAACTTACTAATCCCTCTTTTTTAACTTTAAGGAGAACAAAATGGCAGAGAAAAGCGCTCGATTACTGATTGAGTCCCTCAATGCGCCCCTCGATCTTCCTATCTATTCAGGAACAATGGGACCTGATGTAATAGATGTTCGCAGCTTGACTGCCCACGATCTTTTTACTTACGACCCCGGTTTTGTTTCAACCGCCGCCTGCGAGTCTAAAATCACGTTCATTGACGGTGACAAAGGCATCCTTTTACACAGGGGCTATCCCATTGAGGAACTGGCTGCCAAATCAGACTACCTCGAAGTGTGCTACCTACTATTAAACGGAGAACTTCCTACCAAGGAACAAAAAAACCTTTTCGTTGATACAGTAACTCACCACACCATGGTCCATGAACAGCTGACTCATTTTTACAATGGATTCAGGCGCGATGCGCACCCCATGGCCATCATGTGCGGCGTTGTTGGCGCGCTCTCTGCTTTTTATCATGACTCTCTTAACGTGCACGACAAAAGACATCGCGAAATCGCTGCCTATCGTCTTATCGCAAAAATGCCAACATTGGCGGCCATGAGTTATAAATATTCAATTGGCCAGCCCTTTATGTATCCGCGTAATGATCTTGGCTTTGCAGAAAACTTTCTCCATATGATGTTCGGCACACCCTGCGAAAAATCTGTCATCAGCCCAACCATTGCGCGCGCCATGGACCGTATTTTTATTCTTCATGCTGATCACGAACAAAACGCGTCAACATCGACCGTTCGACTCGCCGGATCGTCTGGCGCCAATCCTTTTGCCTGTATCGCGGCGGGTATTGCGACCTTATGGGGACCTGCTCACGGCGGAGCGAATGAAGCCGTACTTGCAATGCTCACCGAAATTGGCGACGTTTCACGCGTTGCTGATTACATCAAAAAAGCAAAAGATAAAAACGATCCCTTCAGACTGATGGGCTTTGGTCATCGTGTATACAAAAACTTCGATCCGCGCGCCAAGGTTATGCGCGAGTCCTGTCATGAGGTGCTAAAAGAACTCAATATGGAAAACGATCCGCTCTTTGAGTTGGCACTAAAACTGGAAGAAATCGCCCGGGAAGACAGCTACTTCATTGAGAAGAAACTTTATCCCAATGTCGATTTTTATTCTGGCATCATCCTCAAGGCAATCGGTATTCCAACCAGCATGTTCACGGTAATTTTCGCCCTTTCCAGAACAGTAGGATGGATTGCTCACTGGGATGAAATGATGAGCGGCAGCAATCGTATCGGTCGACCCAGACAGCTTTATACGGGCTCAACGGAGCGGCACTTTACCCCATTAAACGAACGTTAACCTGCCTGTCAAGCTGGGCCGCAATGGCCCAGTTTCGATTTTCATTACAAGGCGTTTGCTTTTCAGTAATGCGTGGAATATAGTTCTGCTTAAAAATTACTCAATAGTGCAATTTAAACAAACAAGGCATAGCCCCGCATTCTGTTTTTTTCTCGCACGAATTACATATTTTTTCTTCGTTCGAAGATGTGGAGAATTCCATGAAAAACCTTCAATCAATTCCATTGTTTAAAAACATGACACTGGAAGAGCTCGACAAAATATCACAACACACAACGACCCGGACGTTTCCTAAAAACACCGTTGTGATAAACGAAGGGGATGATACAGACTCTCTTTATCTGATAGACAAGGGCAGCGTGAAGGTTTATTTGAGTGATGATAATGGCAAAGAAGTCATTATTAACACCCTTGAGGCAGGTGAGTACTTTGGCGAACTTTCCATCCTCACCGCCGGAAAACGTTCGGCCTCTGTGATGACCAACGAAAACTCGGTCTTAACTATCATTCATAAACAGAGCTTCAAAACCCTGTTATTAAATCATCCCTCTATTGCTTACACCTTGATTGAAAATCTGGCCAATCGTGTTCGTGATCTGACGGAAAATATTAAAAGCCTTGCGCTCCAGGATGTGTATGGTCGCGTTATAAAAACCTTGCTTTCTCTTTCTGAACCTCTCCAAATCAACAATATGGACAAACGCGTGATAAGAAAGCGTATCACGCAACAAGAGATTGCCAGTCGAGTCGGATCTTCGCGTGAAATGGTAGCGCGAATTCTTAAGGATTTAGCACTAGGTGAATACATTTCACATGAAAACAAACAGATCGTGATCAACAAGAAATTACCCGAGCATTATTGAAGTGCCCTTCATAACTGCTCTACACCCTGCGACCTTCAAAAACTTCCTTTTTGTAAACGGCAACTCTCATTGAACAAAGTAATCACAAAAGTAGAATCAGCCGGTTTATTTAAACGTTTAGCCGCCATGGTCTACGATGGGTTCTTGCTTGTTGCTCTTTGGTTTCTATCTGCGGGTATTTTGGTTGCGCTCAATCAGGGGCAAGCCCTGAGCCCTCACCAAGCCCAGTTTTTTCTTTTTCCTTTTGTCATCATTGTCTCCGTAATTTTTTATGCTTGGTTCTGGACACATAATGGCCAGACTCTAGGCATGCAAACATGGAAAATCAGACTGGTTACAGATCAAGGAGAGGCTGTTGATTTAAAACATGCCCTGCTTAGAATTCCTGCCGCCCTGTTATCGCTGGCGTGTTTCGGCATGGGTTATCTGTGGCTTATCTTTGATCAGCGCAAATGCACATGGCACGACCATCTTTCTCGCACGCGCGTGGTTGATCTAAAAAGCCGTTAAAATTTTTAAAAATAACGTTAAAACGACTTACGTTTGCCTCGCTCTTATCTGATTCCATTAAAACGAAAACATTTTAAGCAACTCATCTTCCTGACGTGCCGCGTCCTGATAACCCAGTTCTATTAACTCACGTGCGAAACGTCCATCAAACAACAAATAGGAATGCAGATCGCTTTGACGCCCAGGTGCGTCATCATTTCGTACCAACAAGCGCATCGCCCACCTCAGCATTCGCCCTTTGATTTCTGCACGACCATTGCGCACAAAGTCTGTAGCCATGGCACCAATATCTTCAGAAGGCCTGATATGAATCGCATCTATCGGTCTAAGCGGCGCGCCTCGAAGCGATACCATTTCGTTATTGAGTTTTTCCAGAAAATCTTCACCAAAAGCAGCTTCACCGGCACGCAAAATAGCGTTCAAACGTTCCATACGGTCAATATCATATTCCGTATGATCAAGTAATAAGGCGTTCATTGCCTTACCAAACAACAGCAAGGGATGGGGATAGCTAATACAATGCTGTTTCGCCAGTTCGTCTTCAGTGGCAATATGTTTGAGCGAAATCACCAACAGGCGCTCAGCGCCCATTCTGATCGCAGGTGACATGGGTGTATTTTGACGCAAGCCACCATCGGTATAATATTCGTTATTAATTTTAACCGCTGAAAAAAACATCGGAATTGCCGCAGAAGCCATCACATGACGCGGGCCGATTCGTGTTGATTTATGTTCGACATGGGGGTTTTTACTCCAGCAACCCACCAGTTTTTTCCCGGTTTGGGAAAAAACAACCGTATGCCCTGTGCCTATGTGGGTCGCAGAGACGGCCAATCCGTCTAACTTTCCCTGATCAATATTACGCTGGATATTTCGCCACGGTGTTTGTCGTGCCACAAACTGTTCTAATCCTCGCGTATTAAGCAAGCCACCGTGGCGTGACCCTCTGACGTCTTCCGACCCATTTTTTTTGACGATAGAGCGTACTGTGGTATACAAGTCCTTGGGGCTAATGTTCAATAAATGCTCAATACGCAGCCCCTCCCATAAATCTCGAAGTGCTTGCGCCTGCTGTTTAGGCTCATTTAAGGTGGCCGCAACAAAGGCCGCATTAATGGCACCCACACTCGTACCTGTAATCACGTCAATGGGCGCATCATAACCCAGTCGTTTGGCAAGTTTTTCCCTGATATAAACCAGAACCCCTATTTCATACGCGCCACGGGCACCTCCACCCGCAAACACGATGCCCGTTTTAGGACGATTAACTGCATTCAATGTATTTTCCTTGCTGAATAAACGAACAAATAAGACTCAAAGACAGTTGTGAACAAATTATTACGACAAGCACTTGATTTAGTTCCAATGGATATATTTTTAGTATAGGTAGCTGGGCAAAATAAATCTAAATTGAGTGAGCTTTTATACAAATGAACAGCATCAAGATGGTTCTTTGCCGCTAATGATGTTAAATTTTCGACCACAATTAAAGCCGGTTTTAGAATGCCTGTATCTCTGTCATTGATATAACACTACGTAAGTGACGGGAACATGAGTAGAACGTTCTGCTATTTTCTGAAATGTAGATTCGAACATGAGCCCACCCGAATTGAGCAATAATCATCCTGCTGCCAAAAACATACAATCAAAAGCAATTCTTGATTGGTCCCCAATTAATAGAACCCTGTTTTTAGCCTACACCAGCATGGGTGCACCGCTTGTGTACGGTGCCGTTATTGCCTTTGGCTACCTGCAACAGTATGTTAGCTATAGCAATCAACAACTGTTCCATCCCTATTACCCACTCCTTTATCTGATTACCTGTTTTGCTCATGTTTTTGGCATGACTATCGTTATCAGCAAAGCCAAACAGTTACGCAATGAGAAAGAAACACCCGCTCAGGCCTCACTTCGAGAAGCACTGTGGTACATCGTTGCTTTCACGCATGTTACCCAGACACTGGTCACGAGTTTTTTAGCAGGAACCTATTATGCAGATGGCATGCTCATGCTGTTACTTGGCTTCACGCTTGCCTTGCCGCTGCAATCGATCAGCTCTATCAAACGAACGATGCTTTTTGCGTTTTGTCTTTTTAGCTGTTTCACGTATCTGGATGTGAGCGGCACATTTAAATCGGGACAATTGTTCGCTCAAAGCGCCTATCTGGATAAAAACACCTGGGCACCTTGGCTCTATGCGCGCTTATTGATTGCCTTTGGCACCTTCGGCATAGCTTTTTTTGTGATCAGTCGCTCCATTGCGCGCTGGCAACAACGCGAAGGCTTCTATTACCAACTATCAAACACCGACTCGCTTACAGGCTTGTCGAATCGTAATCATTTTTACGTTCGTGGCCACAATGAATTCAGCCAGGCGAATCGACGTTCTGATGCACTGGCCTGCCTGTTTCTCGACGTTGATCACTTTAAAAAAATCAATGACAGTTATGGTCACTATGTTGGCGACCAGGTGCTGATAAAAATCGCCGAGCTCCTTTCTGAAAACGCACGCGATTACGATGAAGTCAGCCGTTTGGGCGGGGAGGAGTTCGCTATTTTAATGCCTTCAACCGATTCGCTTGCGGCATTCAAAATTGCACAACGCATTCGGGAATGCATTGAAATCACGCAAATCGACGTTGAAGAAAAAAAACTACGTGTCACGATCAGTATTGGTGTGGCGTGTTATCCGGATATAAATGTCTCCAATGTCGAAGAACTGCTCAAAAAAGCCGATGAAGCACTCTATCAAGCCAAACGCAGTGGGCGAAATAAAATTGTTGTCGCCGGGGATAACAATCTTGACTTCTATGAATCGGCTTAACAGCCTGTTAATCGGCTGCCTTTACAAAAGAACTGAAATTTGCAGCCGCAATAACAGCCTGGCCCAGCGATATTCCGCCATCATTACAAGGAAGACGCTGAGGCAGAAAAACGCTCAGCTGTCGCTGCTCCAGTGCGCGGAGCAGTCCTGATAGTAAACGTCGGTTCTGAAAAGTGCCCCCGCTCAAGGCGACAGTTGAAATACCCTGGGTTTTGACCACGTGATCAATCATTTCTAACAAGGCCTTGTGCAAACTACTGTGAAATCGCAGGGCAATAAGCGATCGGGGCACCTCCTTGCCCAAATCATTTAAGAGAGCCGGCCACATTGGGTTCCAATCGATACAAGGAATGCCCGCCCATTCGCGTATTTCATAGGGATAAGTGACTTTATCATGCTGATCACTGGCATGCTCAGCCAGTGCTTCCAGCATCATCGCAGCCTGCCCCTCATAAGACACGTTATCGCGGCAGATAGTTAAAATCGCCGCCACCGCATCAAACAAACGCCCTGCAGAGGAACTCAGAGGACTGTTGATGGATCGGGCGACCATCTGTTCAAGAAGATCACAGCGTTTCTCAGAAAAATAAGACAATAATTCGGTATTCTTGGTTTGCGCAAGCAAAGCAGCCCATTCATGCAGTTCTCTGATATAGGCATAAGCACTGCGCCACGGTTGTCTGATGGCCTGCTGCCCTCCCGGCAGATGCACGGGTTTGAAACACGCGATACGCTGGCATTGCTTAAAATCAAAAACCAAGAATTCAGCGCCCCATAAAGTCTGATCGGTACCCAAACCGGTGCCATCCAGAGCAAGACCCAACACAGGCTGACCCTCGTCGAGGGTCTCATGCTCCAGCAGACAAGCGACCAGATGCGCATGGTGATGCTGAACCGCATACAGATCACAATGAAACTGTTCCGCCAGAGCCTGCCCCGCCACCGTGGATTGATAATGTGGATGCTTATCCGTGGCAATAATCTGAGGTTTGATTCCATACAGCGCCAAAAAATGCGCAGATTGCTTCTGGTAGACTTTAAGCGTACGCGGGTCATTTAAATCGTTTAAAGGGGGAGAAAGCGTTAAGCGTCTGTTGTGTAACACCGCCACCGTGCTTTTCATCTGCGCACCCATGGCCAGAATATCGGGCGCCGTATCAATGCTCTCGGGCAGTTTAAAATAAGAAGGTACCCAACCGCGCCCGGCTCGGATCACCTGAACCCTGCTGTTATCTATAAGGTGTGCGACCGAATCATCAACACCCTGTGCAATTGCTCTATTGTGTACAACAAAATAATCAGCAATCGCTGAGAGCCCCATTATAGCTTCATCGTTATTAGTATACGTAGGTTCGCCGCTGCGGTTAGCGGAGGTAAAAAGAAGCGGACTGTCGAAGCGCTGAAGCAATAACACATGCAATGCCGTGTAGGGCAAAATAAATCCAAGACGATTCAATCCGGGAGCGAGCGAATTCGGCAACAACGCATTTTTTCTGTGTAATAACACGATGGGCGCTTCAGCACTGCACAAAAGAATTTTTTCTGCGGCGTTGATGTGCGCGTACTTCTCGATGATGGCCACATCATGCGCCATTAAAGCCAATGCCTTATGCGGGCGTTTTTTACGCTGACGCAAACGTTGAATCACCTCGTTATTGCGTGCATCGGCAAGTAAATTAAACCCCCCGACACCTTTAAGTGCAACAATATGACCCGCCTTGATCAAGGCACATACACGATCAATTAACGCGGCAGTATCGTGCACTGCAACAGGAATACCGTCGTAATTTAGCAATTGCAATTGCGGGCCACAGTCTGAACAGCAATTGGCCTGATAATGAAATCGCCGATTCGATGGATCGTGGTATTCCGCCAAACAGGCATCACACATTAAAAAATCGGCCATCGTGGTATTGGCACGATCGTAAGGCATGCGCTGAATAATCGAAAAACGTGGACCACAGTCAGTGCAATGCGTAAACGCAAAACCATAACGACGATTGTCCGGATCCATAAATTCCAGAAAACAGGTTTTACACAGTGCAAGATCTGGCGGAATTTCCACACTCGAATCACTATTATCACAACATTCATCACTGGCAGCGATAACAAATTCATCGGGAATCACAGCAAAAACAAAAGGCTGGCACGTGATATTCTCAATACGCGCTGAAAGTGGTGGCGATGATTTAAGTTCTTTTACAAAACAGGCAATGTTCTCTTCATTACCGTAAACTTTAATCAACACACCCTCAGTGCCATTTATAACGCTGCCTTTAAGCTGATATTTGTTCGCCAAACGCCACACAAAGGGCCTGAAACCCACGCCTTGCACGCGACCGCTGATTTGAATGCCTACACTTTTCATGTTCACAGCTGAACACTTTCCCACGCAAGCCGCAAGCGCTTGGGAGATACAGGTACTTTGGTTTTTAATTCCTGTGCAAAAAGTGACACACGGTATTCTTCCAGCAGCCAGCGATAGTTTTGCAGCGCCGGATCAACAATATGTTCGCGCTGATGGTGTTGCTGCCGTTGTTCAAACTGCGCCCAGAAGGGTTTGAACTCGAGCATGGCCAAATGATCGCGATGTAAATTTTCCTGCAATTTTTCCAGCCGTTTTAGTATGGCTTCCAGATAACGCGGATAGTCTTTTAAATGTTCATCCGGCACATCAAGCAAAAAATCTCGACTGAATAAATGTTTCATTTGCTCTTTAATATCCAACAGCGACGTGGCCCATGACAACGAGGTATTGGCCTGAAGTTTTTTTGTAATGTGTTGATACTGTGTCCCTATTTTTTCTAATAGGCTTACCAGGGATTGCGTCTGCTGAAACACGTGAGCGCTTGTTGCAGCATAGCTTTGTTCAAAGTCGGCCTGCGTTTTAATTTCACGGTCATACAGCTTAAAACAACGCATCACGGCGGCATCGATAAACATATCCATCAACTCTTTTTCATTACCCAGATTGCGAAAGTTCATCAGCAAGGTTTTATTCTGACTCAAGTCCTTACGCAATTGGCGCACGCCCTGACTGTGTTTGAGCACCAGCAAGCGGATCAAACCTTTTCGCGTGAGTTGCCTTGCTTCACTTGCGTTATTTAACAAAACAAGTGACACCCCTTTTTGCTGCTGATCTATAAGTGCCGGATAACGGCGCAGGGTCATGCCTGCATGCGTTTCATCAATATAATCCTGCAAATCGCCAAAGGTCCATTCGGTGAGCGACTCTTTTTCCAATGAATTTTTAGAAGAACTAAGCTGCGGCAGCACGCCAGGGATACATCGTTCACGCAAGGCAATAATATCGCGACCTTGGTCAAGCACAGCACCCTCATCGTTAACAACTTCAATATTAAACAGATATTGCGGCTCCAGCACAACGGCGCGCCATTCTTCGTCGGGAATCGTGATACGACTTTTTTTCTTCACGTACTCGTTTATTTTTTGTGTAAGCGCGATATCACCGGCGGAAAGGGTTGATAAACACGCATCGACATAATCAGGGATAGGCACAAAATTCTTACGCCACTGTTTAGGCAGCGCTTTAAATAAAGCAATGCATTTATCGCGCAGCATACCCGGAACCAACCATTCAAGACGCCGGGTGGGCAAGGTATGCAAGAGCGCCAAAGGCACACGCAGAGTCACACCGTCTTGTGCGTGTCCCGGCTCAAAGTGATAGTGCAAGGGGAAAGACATGCCATTCCAGCTGAGCACATCAGGGAATTGCGTAATCGAAATATCATCTGTTTCACGTTTAAGTAAATCGTCACGCGTTAAAAATAAAAGCCTTGGCTGCGTTTTTTCGGCGCTTTTACGCCACTTTTCAAACGGTGCCCGGCTGCAGATCTCATTCGGAATGCGTTTATTGTAGAAATCATACACCGCTTGCTCGTCTACCAGAATATCGCGACGACGTGTTTTATGTTCGAACCGTTCCAGCTCAGCGATGAGCGTTTGGTTGGCAACTAAAAATGCACCGTCGGTTTGCATATCGCCTTTAACAAGTCCCTCGGTGAGAAACAATTCCCGACATAAGTCAGGATCAATACTTGAATACGAAACAAAACGCTCGGCCTGCAAAATCAGGCCATACAAGGTTGTTGTCTGTCGCGCCACCACTTCGCCGCGACGTTTACGCCAGACCGGATCACTGTAGCGATGGGTGACCAGGTCGGGTGCCAGGGCCTCGGCCCATTGCGGCTCAATCAGCGCCACCTGGCGTGCATAGAGTCGATTGGTTTCGAGCAATTCAGCGGCCATGATCCATTGCGGTTTTTTTCTCGCCAGAGGTGATCCGGGGGCCATTACAAAACGGCTATTACGTGCGCCCTGATAATCGCCTTCACTGGTTTTACACCCCATCTGGCTGAGCAGGCCCGCCAAAATGGCTTTATGAATACTTGCATAATCTGCGTCGTGCTGGTTTTCTTCAAAGCCCAGCTGTTTACACGTTACACGTAATTGATGGTGAATATCCCGCCATTCTTTCATGCGGGCGTGACTAAGAAAATTTTCACGGCAATACTGCTTCAATTGATTTTGACTCAACAACTGGCGTTGTTCTTCATAGGACTGCCACAGCGTAATTAAACTTAAAAAGTCGGAACGCTCATCCTGGAATTTTTTGTGCGCTTCATCGGCACGCTGTCGTAATTCATAGGGCCGCTCACGCGGATCTTGTACGCTCAGTGCACTGGCAACAATCAGCACTTCTTTCAGGCTTGCCTGCTGTGTTGCCTCGATCACCATTCTGCCAATGCGTGGATCAACAGGTAAGGCCGCCAAGGTGCGCCCCAGGCTTGTCAGATTTTTCTTCTCATCCATGGCGCCTAATTCGTGCAGCAGGCTATAACCATCGCGCACAAAACGCGAATCGGGTTTATCAATAAAAGGAAATTGTTCGATAGAACCCAAACGCAGGTGTTCCATTTGCAGAATGACCGAGGCAAGATTGGTCCGCAATATTTCAGGGTCGGTAAAGGCCTTCTGTGACAGAAAATCCTCTTCACTGTACAGCCGGATACACAGACCTTCGGCAACACGACCGCAGCGTCCCTGGCGTTGATTGGCGCTGGCTTGAGAAATGGCCTCTATAGGCAAACGTTGAACCTTTGAGCGGTAACTGTAACGGCTGATTCTGGCTTTGCCCAAATCAATCACATAACGAATAGCGGGCACAGTTAATGACGTTTCAGCCACATTGGTCGCAATAACTATACGCCGCCCTCTGCCCGGCGAGAAAATTTTCTGTTGGTCTTTTTGACTCAGGCGCGCATACAGGGGCAAAATTTCAGTATGAGACAAGTCGATACGCCGTAAATAGGCCGCTAATTCACGTATTTCCTGTTCGCCACTGCAAAAAATCAAAATACCACCCAGCTGACTTTTATTGCGCAGTCGGTCCAGATCAATAAGTTCTTCAACAGCACGCACAACAGAATGCGCCGTTGAAACCTCACCGTCGTCATCTGCCTCATCAACAGGTGGACGGTACAAAGTGGTTACTGGATATGTTCGTCCAACAACTTCAATAACCGGCGCCAAGTCAAAATGGGCGGCAAAACGGTGATGATCAATCGTGGCCGAGGTAATGATAATTTTTAAATCAGGGCGTTTTGGCAGTATTTTTTTAAGATAACCGAGGAGAAAATCAATATTGAGGCTGCGTTCATGGGCTTCGTCAATAATCAGTGTATCGTACTGTTCAAGCAAACGATCGTGCTGAATTTCGGCCAGCAAAATACCGTCGGTCATTAATTTGATATACGCCGATGGATTCATTTGTTCATTAAAGCGTACCTTGTAGCCCACCCAGTCACCCAACTTACTTTGCAGTTCAGCGGCAATACGATCGGCTACGCTGCGCGCTGCCAGACGACGAGGTTGTGTATGACCAATCAATCCATAAATACCGCGTCCCTCTTCTAAACATATTTTGGGTAATTGGGTGGTTTTACCCGAGCCCGTCTCACCAGCCACAATAATCACCTGATGCTTGCGCAGAGCCTCGGCTATTTCTTCGCGACGCTCACAAATGGGCAAGGCATTATCAAATACGGCGTTAGGCACAGCGATTTTACGTTTCTCAGCATCGGCAACCGAGGCCATGGCTTGTGTGAGCAGTGCTTGCCAGGCTGCGTTATTTTCCAACAAGCTCCCTTGGCCTTGACGCCTGCGTGCTTGCTGATTAAGCTCAGAAAATCGTTTAGACAATCGAAAGCGGTCTTTACGCATTGTTTGAGCAAGGATGTCTTGAAATTGTTTCGGATCCACAAAGGCCTCATCAGGATTCATTCAATTTTTTATTTTACAGTCACCTGAATCGACACTCCAAGAAATACGCACACATAAAACTTGGCAATTAGCCCTCCTGGGAGGCAATGGATGATTCTTGCAGGCGATATTGGTGGCACCAAAGCAGAGTTTGCTCTTTACCGTGACGCTTCTCACGGCCTGGAAAAAAAATGGGGGCAACGTTATAGCTGCGCGCAGTTTTCAAGTGTTGAGTGCTTGATTCAACACTTGAAAAATGATTTATCCCTTGCGGGGTTTGACAGCTTCTCTATTGGGAAAGCCGCCTTTGCAGTTGCCGGACCGGTTGAAAACAATCGTTGTCACACCACCAACTTACCCTGGTTCGTCGAGGGAGATACGCTGGCACGGCAACTTCAGCTTGAACACATCAGCGTGCTTAATGATGTCGAGGCCAGCGCCTTGTGTATGCCTTATTTAAGCGCTGAACGTTTTTTTGCACTGACACCCTGGCAACAACACCGACAACACCAGGCCATTGCGGTTATTTCTCCGGGCACAGGCTTGGGACAGGCGGCATTATTCTGGGATGGCGAATGCTATCACGCACAAGCAAGCGAAGGCGGACATAAAGATTTTGCTGCCAAATCAGCGCTGGAATTTGCTTTGTATCAGTATGCAGAAGCGCAATTCCCCGGACATGTCAGCTGGGAAAGAATTCTTGGTGGCGATGGTTTTAGTTTGATTTATGACTTTCTAAGCCAGTATTACAACACAAAGGACTCACCCGAGATTAGAGAAAGCCTGCTCATCGGGGATAAAAATGCGCACATTACCCATCTGGCGCTAACACAGCAAAGTGACTTATGCCAACGCACCCTGGAATTATATGTTTCCCTGCTTGCGGCTGAAACGGCCAATATCGCATTACAATACATGGCCTTGTCCGGTGTAATTCTTTCGGGCGGTATTCCACCAAAAATAATTTCAGCTTTACGCAGTGAAATGTTTATAACAGCTTACTTGAATAAAGGTCGTTATCGAAAAATGCTCGAACATATTCCCGTGCAGGTCTGTTTAGAAAAAAATAGTGCACTGCTCGGTGCGGCATACTTTGCCGCAAGGTAAAAAGAATTATTCAATAAATAATTAAACGAAAAAATACACGTGAATGTGAACTGCGCTATACGTTTTAATAAATAAAGTCAGAGTGGCTGGGCCACTCTGACTCCGGGAAGGCCCTAATAACTAGTTAGCCGCACCTGTTGCGCCGGTAGAGATACCTGTTTCATTCACTGTATTCGTTTCTTCTACGGCTGCCTGCAGCGTGACCGCATCAACATCCGTCGCAGATACAATAGACGTATCATTTTCAATGACCGTTTCAACAGAATCCACCAGAGACGACACGTCTACATCCGCAACATTCGTACCCTCTGCAACAGTTGCGGCCACGTTTGATCCAATTTCCTGCATTAAAGAAGTACTTGGTCCACCGGCAAGAGTGGGGTCAATTAATACTTTTACGGCAGTTTCAAAGGTATTTTCAGTTGTAGCAACATTACCCGTAACATTGGCCTGAATATTAGCAATAGCAGATGCAATAGCATGGGTCACAATAGTAGCCGCAACCGCCACGCGAGCATCCCCTGCACTCAGGTAATCATAATTCGCCAGATCTGTGCCTGCAGGAACATTCAGCGCAGCCGCAACAGCAGTAGAACCCGCTGCGAAATTAGCATAATAGCCCTGTTCAACACCCACCTGCACCAGAGTTGTCAACGGCGTGACCGTGCTTGAGCTTAATGGTGCCGTTAAAAAGAAGTCTTGTGTTACTGCACTACCTTGCTGACCCGATACCAAACTATCGGTCGTCTGACCAGGCGTAACAGCAACAACAAGCGGCGCCGAAGTCAAAGTCGCCACACTAAAATGACCATTCAAATTAGTGTTATTACGCGCTTCTGTTGCGTCACATTCCTTATTTCCATTCACATCCA
>DAIRVL010000032.1:0-19437 GCA_036802845.1 Pseudomonadales bacterium
TACTCTCCCACTCAAACAGCTTTACGCTAATCGAAATGTTTAATTTCTTCCAATCATGGGAAAACATGTATGGATATTAATAAGATTCAAATTATCATTCAGCAAAGAGTGAAGCAGTATTTACTGTTATCAAAAGCGATTCGTAATAACCACTCCGCTAAAACAATACATGCGTTCAGGGTTGCCTCGCGACAATTGCTCGCACTGGAACCCGTTCTAAATACACCAGAAAACAACCGTTACTGGGCAAAAAAAGCCAATAGCTGGTTAAAGCGCTGTGGTGAAATTCGCAACCTGCAAGTATTGCAGCATAAGTTTGATTTTTCACAACGCGTGGACACTATTCTGGAGCAGGCCATAAACAAAGAAATAAAGAATAATCAGGAAATTTTTAAAAAAATTGGAGGGAAGAAGTTTCGCGAAGAATTAACCGACTGTACCGGGAAATTTTACAAAACAATCGAAAAAAATCCAAACCAGTTCGCCCATAAAGTTTTAGACGCTTGGTCAGCAACAAAGGCAGAGCTTCTCGATTCAATTTCCTCACTTCAGCCTGATACGCCAAAAACATTCCACCAACTAAGAATAAAATATAAAAAAGTCCGTTATTTGGTAGATTTTTTAGATGAAGCACAGTTAATCAACATAAATCTCTCCGGCGAGCTAAAACACTGGCAAAACAGGCTTGGCGAAATCCAAGACCTCAGCATGGGCGAGGCTTGGTTAGCGGATATACCAAGAACAATAAAAGCTCGATCAAATTTAAACGCTCTGTCAAAAAAGTTAAGAATACAATTTATTCTACAAACGGAGCAGTTCAAACAACTCATTAGCGCGCTTGACAGAAACATAAAAACAGCGCTCAAACCCATTGCAAGATCCAGTTCAGGAGAATTGCAGGATCATTGATTTATAAATACGGCTTCTTGCAAAACTTTTTTTGGGTTTATTTCTGAGAATGGTTGTTAGGCGCAGCGAGTGAATTAGCTCGTTTTATCATTACATTGCAGTTATTACTTGAATTCACCAGATTAACTTTCAAACCTCTACTCTCGCTCGCAGGAGTACAGTGTGCTTTAGGGCGCCATCTATGACCGCTGGCTGGAATCAAGAGCCTCCCTTGATCAACGACCTTAGTTGCCAGTGTTGCGCAACACGCTACACCGGACCAATGATCAAGTCATTTAAACATAAAGGTTTAGAAAAATTCTACGAAACTGGAAACATGCGTGGAATTCAGGCTGATCGCGCGAAAAAACTTCGACTGCAGTTGGCGGCGCTTGATTCAGCTCAAACCATTGATGACACTGACCTTCCGGGTTATCGTCTTCATCCGTTAAAAGGTGATATAAAGGGGCTCTGGTCTATCACTGTCAACGGTAACTGGCGAATCACCTTCGATTTTAAAGACAGCAATACCTATATCGTCAACTATGAGGATTATCACTAATGGCTAGGTATAACCCACCCCATCCTGGCGAATTTATAACTGAAACCTACATGACGCCTTATGGTTTTAGTTGCCGCTATTTGGCTGAAAAACTGGCTGTGTCACCCTCAACACTCAGCAGGCTACTCAAGCAACAAAGCAGCATCACACCTGAAATGGCACTTCGTCTTGCCAAAGCACTTGGCCGGTCACCTGAAAGCTGGCTCTTAATGCAAGATGCTTATGATTTATGGCTGGCAAAAAAGACGGTAAAACTTTCTGCGGTAAAAAAGATTAATCTGGATGCTGCGCAAGGGTTCAGCTTAATACTCCCGCCATGACCTTACTTGTTTCAATTGAAAGTGTCGAAAAAAATGAAAAAATATATTCAGGTCATCAGCGTTTCCATTCTGTTTATTACTTTCCCGTCGATGGCGCAAACGCAAGGTACCGCAAGGCCAGAAATGATCTTGAAAGAGCTTGTGTCTGGCATGCCCAAGGGCGATAAGCAGGAAGTTCGCGTCCTGACGGCAAGTTTCAAGCCGGGCGATAAGACCGTGTTCCATACGCATCAATTTCCGGTAACGGTGTTTATCCTGGAAGGTGAATTTACGTTAGAGCTAGAGGGGCGTGCGCCGATCGTTGTAAAGGCGGGGCAAGCCTTCGTGGAACCGCCAAACGTAAAGATGACGGGCTACAACCGCAGCAGTGCCAAGCCGCTTCGGGTGCTGATCTTTTATACGAGTGATCCAGAAACACCCTTTCTTGACCCGATACAGTAATTCAGGTTTTGGCGAGCGATGATTTGCGCGCAGGATGCACCAAAGAGGCGAGTTCTTTAAACTTTATAAGACATCAAGTGTCGCATAGAGTACCTTAGGTGCTTTGACCGTCGGCTACCACAGCAGGAGAAAGTACAATGTCCAGTGTTGGTTATCACGAACCCATTACCGAGATTTCTGAAGAAACCAGAGACATGCATCGCGCAATTGTCTCACTCATGGAGGAATTGGAGGCGGTTGACTGGTACAACCAGCGTGCCGACGCTTGCAAGGACCCTGAGCTGAAAGCAATCCTGATGCACAATCGGGATGAGGAAAAAGAGCACGCGGCAATGGTGCTGGAGTGGATTCGGCGCAAGGATCCGGCCTTTTCCAAGGAAATGAAAGACTATCTTTTTACGGAGAAGCCCCTGGCGCACAAGTGAACATGCCTAACAGTTCGCTGCTTGTAATGCTCTGCGGCCAAGGTCATCTGCACGGGTTTAGCCACACCTACATCGGTGCATCCTTGTTCGCTGTCCTTTCCGCGTTTTGCGGCAAGTACCTCGCTTTGTTTGGGTTGCGGCTCATTGGCCACACCGGGTTTCTTCCTATTTAGTTGGGCTATCGCATTTTTGTCGGCAGCTATTGTCACCTTTGGCCACGTTGCTCTGGATAGCGAACCAAAGGCACCACCGTCTAAGCGCCGGCATGAGGGTCTGATAAAGCCATTGGTGGCAACATAAATGCAAAAACTGATATTGCTTTGCGTGGTTTTGCCATTATTTTCCTGCGTAAACAGCGTGTATTGATTATTTAAATCAGGCAAACCGGAATGCCTGTTGAGGCGCCCTAACTATTCGCGTCAAAATAAATGACTGGCTGGTGTTTAACCTTACTGCCTTCCTTAGTCGTATGTGCGTCAGCAGGGCAAGCCTGCAAAATTTAACAGGGCGGGATTTGTTTTAAGCGCGCTTCCTTGTTAGATTCGCACGTGGGGTTTCTTTGCTATTTGTCGTGTCGCAGGGCTTCCATCTAATAAAAATTGACTTTGTCGGCGCAATGGCGCCTAACAACAATAAAAACCACAAGGATTAGACTATGAGCGTAAACGCATTCTGGGAGTGGGCCAAACTAGATCCTGATCGTATTGCACTGATTACGGCCGAAGGCGAAACACAGACCTTCGGTGAATTAGGCGCAAGGGTGAATCAACTGTCTCACGCGCTCCAGGCCCTAGGCTGCCAGCGCGGCGACGGGGTTGCCATTTTGTTAAATAACCATGGCGAGTGGGCGGAAGTCTTTCTTGCAACGCATCAGATTGGCATGTATCTCACCGCCATTAATTATCACCTCACGGGACCCGAGGTGGCCTACATTCTATCTAACTGTGAGGCCAAAGTATTTATTACCGAGTCGGCCTACAGTGACGCGGCAAACAAGGCGGTCAACGAATTAGGCTTTGATCGGCATCACTGTTTTTCTATTGATCCGCTGGCGGGCTTTCAAGACTATGAAACCTTGCTTGCCGAACATTCCGCAGCGCCGCCCCAAGAACGCTCTGCAGGCAACTTGATGCTGTACACCTCGGGCACAACAGGCCGGCCCAAAGGGGTAAGACGCCCCCTGAGTGAAGGCCCGCCCGAAACTAGTGCGGCCATGAGCGCGCTGCTGGGCATGCTGTTTGACATTCAACCAGGCGCAGGCTCACATCTTGTCGCCGGGCCGCTGTACCATGCCGCACCCTCCGGTTTTGCGATGGGTGCCTTGCATCTTGGCCAATCGGTGGTGCTGACCAAAAAGTGGTCTGCGGAAGATTGCCTGAAAAAAATCCAGGGTCACCAGGTCACCGCCACGCACATGGTGCCGACCATGTTCCACCGTCTGCTGGAGTTGCCCGAATCGGTTCGCGAACAATATGACCTCAGCAGTCTGAAAAATGTCATTCACGCGGCAGCGCCCTGCCCGGCTGACACCAAACGTAAAATGATTGATTGGTTTGGCCCGGTTATTTACGAATATTACGCCGCAACGGAAGGTGGCGGCGCGTATGTGAATGCCCATGAGTGGCTGAAAAATCCCGGCACTGTGGGCCGAGCCTGGCCGGGTGCGGAATTAATTATTCTCGACGATGATGGCAATGCCCTGCCCCCCAATGAGGTGGGTACCATTTATATGACTTCGCCCATGGGGGAATTTAAATACTTCAAGGATGATAAAAAAACCGCTGAAAGTGCCCGTGGCAAAATGTTTACCGTGGGTGACATGGGCTATCTCACCGAAGACGGCTGGTTGTTTATTTGCGATCGTAAAAGCGACATGATTATTTCCGGCGGCGTGAATATTTACCCGGCAGAAATCGAAGCCGTGCTGCATCAGCATCCGCAAATTGGTGACGTTGCCGTGCTGGGTGTGCCGGACGAGGCGTGGGGCGAGTCGGTGAAAGCCGTGGTTGAAGTGGCGCCCGGTGTAATACCGTCAGATGAATTGGCGGAAGATATTCTCGCCTTTGCCGCTGAGAATCTTGCCAAATATAAATTGCCACGCTCGATCGATTTTATCGACCAGCTGCCACGTCTCCCCACCGGAAAGCTGTATAAGCGCTTATTAAGAGATCAGTATTGGGAAGGCACAGAAAAAAAGGTTTAGTGCTGTAGTGGGCTCCTGAAACAAATTGCTTCGTCAGCGGTGACAAAAACCGCTGGCGAAGAGACGTCTTTTAACCAATGAGATCAGAATTGCTTCAACTAAATGTCTAAACAAGTAAATAATCATGCGCAAAAAATACGACTTTTCAAAAGCATGGCCGTCATTTATCCCGGCGTAAAATAGTGAATCCCGTTTCCCTCATCGCGTACTTATCAGTAAAATCGCGGTTTTAATAATCATTATGGAGCATTAGCCCTATGGGTAGAGCGTATCAGAACCGTAAGGATTCGATGGCAAAAACCTCTGGTATGAAGACTAGGATTTATAGCCGTTATGGCCGTGAAATCTATGTCAGCGCCAAATCAGGGGGCGTTGATCCTGCCGGAAATTTATCATTGCGCAACTTGATAGAGCGGGCAAAAAAGGATCAAGTGCCGACGCACGTCATTGATAAGGCGCTTGATAAAGCCAAAGGCGGGCTGGGTGAAGATTATTTTCCCGCTCGATATGAAGGGTATGGCCCGGGCGGATGTATGGCAATCATTGATTGCTTAACTGACAACCCTAACCGTACCTTTGGTGATGTGCGTCTGGCGTTTACCAAAACCAAATGCAAAATCGGCACCCAGGGTAGCGTAAGCCACATGTTCGATCATGCAGCGATTTTCGTCTTTAAATACGACAATGAAGATGCGGTGCTTGAAGCACTGATGGACGCAGACGTAAACGTAACTGATATCGAAAATGAAGGCGGTAAAATTTCGGTATTTGCACCGAACACCGATTATTTCAAGGCAAAACAAGCCTTGCTGGATTGTTGTGGTGACATTGATTTTGAGGTTGATGAAATACAGTTTATTCCCCATAGCTTCACCACGATCAGCGGTGATGATGTCGTCTTATTCGAGAAATTTTTAGCCATGCTAGACGAGCTGGATGATGTGCAACAGGTTTACCACAATGTTGAGTTGCCCTAGGTATGGCTTTGTGCCCATTGCGTTATTATTTACCCGTACCATCACCCAAAGGGAAAAATCATGTCTGAGGAAATTGTTTGGCCTGTAAAGACCCGAGAGCTGCACAACCATCATTTTGACTCGACGATATGGAATGATTTCAAGTTTCGTGACGATGACATCGTAATTGCTACCTATGCCAAATCAGGCACTACGTGGATGCAGCAGATTGTGGCGCAGCTCTTGTTCAAGGGCGACCCAACGCTGGAAGTGGCAGAAATGTCGCCCTGGCTGGATTTACGCGTCCCACCCAAACAGGTGAAATTACCGCAGGTAGAAGCACAGAGACACCGCAGAATTATAAAAACACATCTTCCAGCCGATGCGCTGGTTTATTCACCCAAAGCAAAATACATTTACATTGCACGTGATGGTCGCGACGTGGTCTGGAGCATGTATAACCACCACGCCAACGCCAATCAGGGCTGGTATGAGGCATTGAATGACACGCCTGGTCGAGTCGGGCCACCTATCGAAAAACCACCAACAGATATCCGCCAGTATTGGCGCGATTGGATGGACAAAGACGGACATCCTTTCTGGCCGTTTTGGGAAAATATTCGCGCATGGTGGCAACTACGCACGCTGCCGAATATTCTGTTTATCCACTTTAATGATCTTAAACGTGATATGTCGGGAGAAATACGCCGTATTGCCCAGTTTCTCGATATCCCCATTGACGAGACGCGATGGACTGACATTCAAGAATACTGCTCATTTGACTGGATGAAAAAGAACGCCGCCAGAAGTGTACCGTTAGGCGGTGCATTCTGGGACGGCGGCGCTGAAGTTTTCATTAACAAGGGTACTAACGGCCGCTGGATAGATACGCTCACTGCGCAGGACTCAGCCGAATATGAAGCACGTGCCGAGAAAGAGTTGGGTGTGGAATGCGCCCGCTGGCTTGCCAACAGACAAGGCACTTAAAACAGGTTTAATCTATTGTGCAGTGAACCAGAATTCGCTGTGTTAAACGCTGCTATCAAAATTAAATTCGATGCCCTGCGCCAGCGGAAGTTCCGAGCCGTAGTTGATGGTGTTGGTGACGCGACGCATGTAATTTCTCCAGGCATCACTGCCCGATTCACGCCCGCCGCCGCTTTCTTTTTCGCCCCCAAAGGCGCCGCCGATTTCTGCCCCCGAGGTGCCTATGTTGACATTGGCAATGCCGCAATCGGAACCAGCAGGTGAAAGAAAAATTTCAGCTTCTTGTATATCACGGGTAAAAATGGCCGATGACAATCCTTGGGGCACATGGTTATGTAGGGTAATGGCCTCAGACAGTTCGTCGTAACACATCACATATAAAATGGGCGCGAAGGTTTCGTGTTGAATTATTTCGGCACTGGAATCAATGCGGATTAACGCGGGCACCACATAGTAGGCAGCATCCGACAATGCCGCTGATGTATATCGTTGGCCACCAAAGAGCAGCGTGCCCCCTTGTTTTAAAGCACATTGAATGGCGTGCTGCATGGCTTCAAAGGCCCGTTGATCAATCAAGGGGCCGAGCAAAGTGTTTTCATGGCGTGGATCACCCGGTGTTATTTGGGCATAAGCAACTTGCAACCTTTTGATGACCTGGTCGTGTATCGAGCGCTGCACAATTAAACGTCGCAGCGTTGTGCAGCGTTGTCCGGTGGTGCCCACGGCGGCAAACACAATGCCACGAATGGCTAAATCGAGATTGGCTGAGGGCGTGAGAATAAGCCCGTTGTTGCCGCCCAGTTCGAGCAGGCTTTTGCCTAAACGACTGGCCACGGTGGTGGCGACTTTTTTGCCCATAGCGACGGAACCGGTGGCGGATATCAACGGCACACGTGAGTCCTGGGCCAGTGCCTGCCCTATGTCCGGGCCACCAATCACTACACTCGACAAACCCTGACTGAAATCGTTCCATTCGGGAAAATAGCCAAGTGCTTTTGCAAAAATGCTTTGACAGGCCAAAGCGCATAAGGGTGTTTTTTCAGAGGGTTTCCAGATAACGGTGTCACCGCAAACAAGGGCCAGCATAGTGTTCCATGACCACACGGCCATAGGAAAATTAAACGAGGTGATGACGCCAATCGGACCCAGTGGATGCCACTGCTCCATCATCCGATGATTTTGCCGCTCACTCACCAACGTTAGGCCGTAGAGCTGGCGAGACAAACCCACGGCGAATTCACAAATATCAATCCATTCCTGGACTTCGCCCAGTGCTTCCTGTTTGGTTTTTCCGGCTTCGTGAGTAATAAGTTGTGCCAGAAACGTTTTGTCTTGTTTGACCAACTCAGCAATTTTAGCCACCAGCGCGCCGCGTTTAGGTGCCGGTACTTTTTTCCAGAAATGAAACGAATTTTGCGCGCTTTGAATCGCTTTATCTAAATCAGCGGGCTGTGCCATTGCGCAGCATGTAATAAGTTGGCCATCAATGGGGGAACGTATTTCAAGCAATGGGCCTTTGCATAAAGTGCTTTCGCGTCCAATCACCAAGGCCTTGACCGGGCCGTGAGAGTCCCAACCGAGAATATCCAAACCTGAACGCCATCCGTTTTCCATTTTCGCCTCCGTTTAAGCCCTTAGGTCGAGTCAGCGCTACGTTGCCTATACAAACGACACATTACAAATCAATGTAGCGTATGCCGACACTTATTGCCTGAAGCTTAAGGTGTTGGCGGGTTGAATTTGACGGTCGGAACGGTAGGGGTTGATGTCGATACCGCCCCGGCGGGTATAACGGGCATAAACGGTCAAATGCTGCGGATGACAACGGGTTTTGATATCCATAAAAATCTGTTCAACGCACTGCTCATGGAAGCCGTTATGATTGCGATAGGAAACTATGTATTTCAACAAAGCGGCATGATCGATTTTATCGCCCGTGTATTCCACAAGCACCGAGGCCCAATCGGGTTGCTGGGTGACGGGGCAGTTGGAGCGCAACAAATGACTGTGCAGAATTTCTGTAACAGCGTGGTGCGTCCCTTCCAGCATGAGCAAATCGGCGCTCACATCGTAAGCATCTATGGTGAGATCGAGCGTATCGAGGCACAGACCTGGCAGTGCGGTGCGCGTATGCAGATGCTCTGCTTCGTTAGGCAGGATAATTCGCACGAAAACCGGCGCATGCAACAGTGCGGCAAGATCGGTTTCGAGGGTGTTTAACACCGCGCCGCGATGATTGAATCGGGTGTAACAAAAAGAGTTCAGATAAAGTTTTAGGCTTTTCGATTCCACCATATAAGGCGATTCGGCCGGCACATGAATTTCTGCCAGTGCCACACAGGGTTTACCTTGCGGCGTTAACCACGACAGCTCATAGGCATTCCAGATATCCACACCTTTAAAGGGCAAGCCTGCATCGGTGGAGAGCCCTAACGCGATTCGGCCTGTTGCGCGGGGGATGGCGCACAACAAGGCGGGATCGTAGTGAGTGCTGTAGTGCGTGGGTTTGCCTAGAGGTAGTTCGTTCACAAAGCACCTGTTAGAAATCAGATTATCCTACGTCGTTACGACGAAACTCAGCTTCGAATGCCTACACCTTTTTTCAGTAACCGCAGTGCGTAGGCAAAAAAGAGGGTCATAAACACCATGATCATGGCTATCGAAAAATACACGTTCACGTCGGACACGCCCAATATGCCATAACGGAACGCATTGACCATGTACACAATAGGATTGGCCAACGAGAGCGTTCGCCAAATTGGGGGCAACATATCCATTGAATAGAAAACTCCGCCCAAATACGTAAGCGGTGTGAGAATAAAGGTGGGCACAATGGATATGTCATCAAACTTGTTGGCAAAAATGGCGTTGATAAAACCGGCCAATGAAAACAATAAAGCCGTGCTCACAATCACCAGCACGGTGATACCCAGATGTTGCACATGCAATTGTGTGAAAAACAGCGACAAAAGCGACACAACAAGACCCACAAGTACACCACGCACCACACCACCACCGACGAAGCCTAACAAAATGATGTAAGCCGGCATCGGGGATACCAGAATTTCTTCAATGCAATGTTGAAATTTATGGCTGTAAAACGAGGAGGACACATTGGCGTAGGCATTGGTGATCACAGCCATCATGATCAGACCGGGCACCACAAACTGAATGTAGTCGTACCCCCCCATTTCGCCGATGCGGCGGCCAATCAAACTGCCGAAAATAACAAAGTACAAAACCATGGTGATGGCCGGTGGCAGCAGGGTTTGCACCCAGATACGCATGAATCGTCGTACTTCTTTGCGGATGAGTGTAACTAAGGCGATAAAGGTTTCGTGGCTATTCATAGTAAGCGGCTTATTTTCCCTGTTTACTGACGAGGCGAACAAATAATTCTTCCAGACGATTGGCTTTATTGCGCATGCTGGTGACCTGTATACCCTGAGCCGAAAGCTGGGCAAACAAACTGTTCAAACCCTGCCCCTGTTTTATTTCAACATGCAGACTGCTGCCATTGAGCAGTTCACAGGGATAAGCGTCCAGCACCGGCGTGGCGGACAAAGGTGCGGCCATATCAAGCACCAGGGTTTCGACATGCAGTTGTTGTAATAATGCAGCCATACGGCCCTGACACACAATCTGGCCTTCGTCGATAATAGCGACGTTACGACACAAGCTTTCAGCCTCTTCAAGATAGTGCGTGGTGAGAATAATCGTTGTGCCCTTCTGGTTCAGATCGGCCAGGTAGGTCCACATGGTGCGCCGTAATTCAATATCAACACCAGCCGTGGGTTCATCCAGAATAAGCAGTTTGGGTTCGTGCACCAAGGCTCGGGCAATCATTAAACGCCGCTTCATGCCACCCGACAATAAACGCGACTGGCTATTGCGTTTATCCCAAAGCCCAAGTGCACGCAGGTATTTTTCAGCGCTGTCGCTGGCTTTGGCGGTGGGAATGCCGTAATAACCGGCTTGCGCAATAAGCACGTCGTAAACTTTTTCAAACTGGTTAAAGTTGAATTCCTGCGGCACCAGGCCCAGATGTTTTTTGGCAACGGCCTGTTGTTTATCGAGGTCATAACCAAATATTTCGACGTGTCCGGACGTTTTATTAACCAGCGAACTCATGATGCCAATGGCGGTGGATTTGCCGGCACCATTGGGGCCCAGCAGAGCAAAAAAATCGCCTTCTTCAACGTCAAAACTGATGCCTTTAAGGGCTTCAACACCGCTTGAATAGGTTTTTTTTAAATTTTTTACCGATAATGCGTGCGTCATTGTGTGTGCTCTGCACCTTTTTTGCGAACGTGGTTACGGGATAACAGTCCAGTGCTCGCTGCCGACTGGTGTGGACGTGCAGTATAAATAAATTGCACACTTGAAGCTGCTATTCTTAAAAAAACAATCCAGAGTCTCACCAAACCTTTCATCCTCAATTTGTTTACTATCTCTTATGCTCGATATTCATATAGACGATTTTTGTAAAGACAGCGCGCTGGTGTTAAAAACACTTTATTGCACTTTTCCACGTCGCAGCGATGTTTTCGTAGAAGACATTATGGGGTCGGATGAGCTCGATGAGTTTGGCATGCACAGTCGCCGTCACCAATCCTGTCTGGCCTGCATGCTCTGGCTCGCTGAAGAGGGTTTAATCAAATACAACGGCTTGATTCAACTCGAAGGCATTGATCAGGCGGTGCTGACGAATCGCGCCCTCAGCCTGTTGTGCTCAACCGTTCCACAAAGCGTACAAAGCACTACGACGCAGCCTCTGCCAAGCGACATCACTCATGTGAGTTTTATTGAACACATGCAGGATGCATTGGCTTCACAATCGTCACAGAGAGTTCGTGACCTAATGATTCACTTCTTTAACCGGCTCACAAACGTTGGCTAAACTGTATTTAGTCCAATTTACGCCTTAGGCCAAATAAACAGCACCGTACTTAAAGACACTGTTTACACGAACAGCTGCGTGATATCATACCCAAACCAACACAATGTTCACTTTAATCATGGCTGCGCGATGTTAAAAACACTGACCGAACGACAACACAGGGTGCTGGATTTTATCAAACACTACAGCGCCGAAAATGGTATTTCACCCACGCGCAGCGAGATCGCGCTGGCCTTGGGGTTTCGCTCCAAAACGGCGGCCGTTGATCACCTTAAAGCGCTGGAAAAAAAGGGTTACATCCATCTTCACAGCGAAACCTCGCGTGGCATTCAGTTATTGCAAACCGGTGACGAAGTGCCGGTGATTGGTCACGTTGCCGCCGGCAGTCCGATTGAAGCGATTGCCAATATCGATAAAACCATTCCCCTGCCACAAGGCGTATTCAGTAAACACCCGACCTATTTTTTACGTGTGCGTGGCGACAGCATGATCGACGCCGGCATTCTTGATGGTGATCTGATCGCCGTACAAAAAACAAATACCGCCAAATCAGGGCAAATTGTCATTGCACGCATTAACGACGAGGTCACCATAAAACGTCTCGAAATCAAACGTAATCGTCCGATACTTATTCCCGAAAACAAAAAATACAACCCCATTCTGGTGGCACCGCATGAGCTGATCATTGAGGGTATTTTTGTGGGTTTGATACGTGATGGCGGATATCACTGATACCCAAAACCGCCCAGACAGATCACCCGGCCGCTGAATAATTACTCTCATTCATTGAAATGAGTTAAACTTTGCCAGGTATTTCATTAAAACTTTCGTTTACCCGACACCTCCCTATTAGATATCCCCGCTTTTTATTACACGAGGCACACTGCTTGTATTCTGATTATTCTCTGGATCACCGCCTACTCAAAGCACTCGAAAAACTGGGTTTTGATCAACCCACTCCGGTGCAAGCCGCCACGTTACCGCCTGCGTTGGAAAAAAAAGATCTCAAAGTGGGCGCAGAAACCGGCAGCGGGAAAACAGTGGCGTATCTTCTGCCTGCCTTGCAGGGATTTCTGCAACACAGCGAAGAAAACACAAACACTTTGGGTTTGGTGCTGGTGCCAACACGCGAGTTAGCGCGTCAGGTGTATAAAACCTTCCAGCAACTGGCCCGTTTCAGTTCGCTCAAAGCGGCCATCGTCATGGGGGGTGAAGAATTTAAATATCAGACCGCCCTGCTGCGCAAAAATCCGGAATTAATTGTCGCCACACCGGGGCGTTTGGTTGAACATATTCAAAAAGGCAATGTCGCGTTAAATGATCTTGAGCTGCTAGTCATTGATGAAGCCGATCGTATGCTCGATTTGGGTTTTATTGAAGATATTGAAACCATTGTCACGCACTGTCGTGCTGAACGGCAAACCCTGTTTTTTTCAGCCACGCTCAAACCCAAAGCCTTGTCAGAGTTCGCCAACGGTCTGCTGAAATCGCCCGAAACCATTATTCTTAACTCAAGAGAAAATCAGCAGCAAACCATTGCCCAACGTCATATTCTTGCCGATGACAAAAAACACAAACAAGCCATTACCGATTATTTACTGCACCACGAGCCTTTTAAGAAATGCCTGATTTTTACTAACACGCGCATTGAGGCCGATCAGCTGGGTGCGTACTTGCGCTACAAGGACCACCATGTGGTCGTGCTGCATGGTGAAAAAGATCAAGCTGAACGCAAAGCCGTTATTGACCGCTACCGCTCTGGTAATGCCGGCATTATGGTGGCAACCGATGTGGCTGCGCGCGGACTGGATATTAAAGGCATTGATCTGATCGTCAACTTCGACATGGCACGAAATGCCGATGACCATATTCATCGCATCGGTCGAACAGGACGTGCCGGTTTATCGGGCACCGCCATTTCTTTGGTTAATCACCAGGAGTGGCATCGTTTTATAAGGATAGAAAACAGCACCAAACAAAAGATATTCCGTTTTACGATTGAAGGGCTCGAAGCCAAGTTTAGCGGCCCGCAAAAAAAGAAAATAAAAGAAGACGATATTAAAAAGAAAAGTCCGGAAAAAACACCCGCGCAAAAAGCCAAAGAGCGGGTCAGAAATCGTAAAAATATTGGCAAACCCAAACGACTCACCGCCACTGCGTCTGTGGACAGCGCACCTGACACTACGCCTGCTGACATCGCCACACCCCATCACAGCGCTGCCAGTAAAACGGTTAACAACAAAAACCTACGAAAAAAAAATGTCAGTGAAACGCCTGCTTCAACAAAGCCCACTGATACACACAACGGTTTTTCTCCCATAAAGCGAAAAAAGAAAAACCAAACCACGCCACCACACACCGACCCTTTATCTGAATAACTAAATACCTAACACCTCAGACTTAACTGAGCTGTTAGGTACGGTCGTCCTGATCAACGTACGAGGCCTTTAAATACCAATCTTTGTTCAAATCGAAAGATCTTCTTCTATTTGAACTTTTCTTTCGCTGGCATGAATTAGATCTTTTTAGCCAAAAGGTATTGTCATTAACACGCCGGTTTCTGCACTTTCTTCTGTCAGCAAACAGTGCAGACAAATCTAACGGCTCATGTTCGGCTGCCAGCGCTATTGCCTCCAGTGCATTGTCTCTCACCTTGTTTGACATGCTTTCTCTAGCGAATGGGGTCATTGTGTTTTCTTGGCGTAACATTTTGTTCTCACCTAACATACACAGGGAATTTGTCTTTTTTAATTATCGAGCGATAGTTTATTTTTATCTTTCGCAGGACACTATGTAAAAATTCACACTCTGTATCTTTTTGTATATCTGTTTTAATTTGTCTCAGTACGACACAACACCCTATCAAAACCAGACAAGGCTGTGATTTTTATCACTGTGTTTTAGATATCGTCATTTATTGCCATAAAAATCAGCAAGTCCCTGTGCTTCAATTCCACGGCTTTACAAAAATAATAATAAACATAGTCAGGAGCACTGTGCATGAAATCGTTGTTTTCATTCCGTAGTTGCGTCACAAGCATTCTTATTTTTAATTTTTTATTACTGTCTTCACCCGTTTTTGCACTGCCTGACGGCGACGAGCTAAGTCCAGCAAGAGCAATAGAAGTCTCTGTTATCAAGGGTGAGTTACTCACACCCTTACTGGGAAATAATGCAAACAATTATTCCGTGATGGCTGTCGTTGATGCTCAGCTGCAAGCAATCCCCTTTCAGTTTGATGATGTGAATAAACGCGGCTTTATTTATGCCCCCGGTGGTAAACTTGAAATCGATGGCCAGGAAAATATTCTTGAACCTCAAGATCAACTGGCCCTTATGTATAAAGATACCGGCCCGCAAGCAAGCGCAACACAAAAAAGCGCGGTAGAAGGTAAAATTCTGGCAGAAATCAGTTTTAATGATCATGGTCGCCAAAGTTACGCCTATGTACTTGAAGGAAATTCACAACGCAGTGATACATCGTACACCTATTTTAATAAAGACACCGGCTTAATAAAAACAAGCGCCTACTCGCTGCAAGTCAAACCCAGCAATTTATTGGTGTGGGAAGATTTTATCTATAAAGGTTCCCAAACACGCAGCTTATTGGACACCATGAAATTACGTGTTCACGTAAAAATGGGTTTTATGAAAGCCACTATCACCAATAGATTAATTCCCAATCGTATTGTGGCGGTCAAAAATGGTCCTGTACGCAGCATCATTGAAATGGATGCGGGGCTCTCGGTGTTTGGTATTCAGCTGGCAACGGCCGGGGCGAGCGTGGTCGTTACAGAAAACACCACGGAATTCCCGGTGTATATCACCATTCCGAGCGCGGCTTCCGTATTGGCGGATAATTTATTTGTCGAAATATCGCTTGATTTTGATAACCTAAAAGGCATGGCCTATCGCAGCGAACTCGGTCCCAAAGAGCCATTGATTGCAGGTGAGACCAAAGGTAATCCGGCAGACTACAAGGTCGATCTGGAGCACAGCTGGCTCAGTGCCAGCTCACGAAAAAACTGGGATATTATTGCCTTGTTCAAGCGTGATCCAAATTTTATTGCCACCTTGGGCGCATTGTATAAAGATCAAACACGCGACGACGATCCCGATGGGCCTGAGCGCGTGGAGGGCAGTTTTCCGCAAGTGGGTTACACTGCTCAAGATATCCCTACAGGCATCAGTACCTTTCTTGGTATTGATCTTTTTTATTCGCCCGATTTTTGGCAGGGTAATAACGTAGAAGCCGCCATTGAAGAAATCAAAAATCATATTCCTGCGCAGGTGAATATTTTATAAAGTACGGAGGAGCGAAATATATGGATACGGCCCAATGGGTTTTGTATCCATAGATTCCGGTTTTAATTGACGAGAAAAATTAAACAGTGCTCCATCAGGAGCACTTTGAATCACCGCAGTTCAAACAAGTCAGGCAACCATCCATCATAATTACGGCTTTGGTACTGCATTTTTTGCACAACGAAGCCGATGCAGGAAATTGTGTTTCACCTGCCGGTGTTGCGGTTTTGTTTTGGGCTTCATATTCGGCACGTTTGGTTTCAATCAACTGGCGTTGATGTTCATCAAGATTACTTTCCGGAATCATGCCGATCATTTTCATATGCGTTTCAATCGCAAACCCCATTTCTGCAACCAAGGAAGGCATATACGTACCGCCCTTTTTAAAGTAGCCACCTTGCGGATCAAACACCGCTTTGAGCTCTTCAACCAGAAACGTACTATCGCCGCCTTTGCGAAACACGGCCGAAATAACCCGTGTTAGCGCAACGACCCACTGAAAGTGGTCCATGTTTTTTGAGTTGATGAAAATCTCAAACGGTCGACGAATTTCATGTTCACTGCCGGGATTGAGCACAATATCATTGATGGTCAGATACACTGCGTGTTCACTTAAAGGCGTTTTTATTTTATAGGTCGAACCCAATAGCATTTCGGGACGTTCCAGTTTTTCGTGCATCTGAACGATGTTGTTTTCCTGCGCACTGAATTTTTGTGGCTCATTGGGCGTTTTATCTTTTTCTTCTTTGACGACTTCGTAACCTACGATAGGTTTTTTAATTTTGATGGTCATGATCTTGTACTCTCCTACCCTTAAAATTTTCCGTAATAACCTTCTTTGAGCGCATCAAACAGATTTGCCGCTGTATGGATTTCGCCATCATACTCGATTTCTTCGTTGCCTTTGGCTTCAACAATACTGCCATCATCCAGGGTGAACCGATACAGCGTATTTTCGAGATCCTGCTGTTTCACCAATACGCCCTGGAATACTTCGGGATTAAAACGGAAAGTCGTGCATCCTTTGAGTCCGCATTCATAGGCATACAAATAAATATCTTTAAAATCCTTGAATGGATAATCCGTAGGTACGTTGGCTGTTTTTGAAATGGACGAATCTATCCATTTTTGCGCCGCCGCTTGTACATCAACGTGTTGTTTGGGTGAAACATCATCCGCTGAGATAAAATAATCGGGCAGGATTTTTTCCGGCTCGTTACCGAAGGGTTCGGCCTGGGAATTCACCAGATGCCGGTAGGCCAGCAATTCATACGAATAGACGTCTACTTTTTCTTTACTCTTTTTGCCTTCACGAATCACATTACGCGAATAGTGATGCGCAAAACTGGGCTCAATCCCATTGCTGGCATTATTGGCAAGCGACAATGAAATAGTACCCGTGGGCGCGATAGAACTGTGATGCGTAAAACGCGCACCGCTTTGCGCCAAAGCCGCCACCAGCGCAGGATCTTCTTCGGCGATTTGCTGCATGTAACGACTGTAACGCGCATGCAATACTTTGCCTTTGATTTGATCCCCCTCTTTTATGCCGTCACGTACCATTTCAGGACGCTGATACAACATATCAGCCGTTACGGTGAAATCTTCGTCCATGATGGGCGCAGGCCCTTTTTCTTTGGCCAGCGCCAAACCGGTACGCCAACCTTCCAGTGCCATTTCTTTAGTCACCTGCTCGGTAAAGGCCAGCGATCCGGCGCTGCCGTACTTCAGGCGCAACAAGGTCAGCGTAGAACCCAAACCCAGGAAACCCATGCCATGACGACGTTTGCGGAAAATCTCCTGACGCTGTTTTTCGAGTGGCAGTCCATTAATCTCAACCACGTTATCGAGCATGCGGGTAAATATTGATACGGTTTTACGGAAGTCGTCCCAATTAAACACCGCCTCCGGGGTAAAGGGTTTTTCAACAAAACGTGTCAGATTAATGGATCCGAGCAAACAACTGCCATAAGGCGGCAAGGGCTGCTCGCCACAGGGGTTCGTGGCACGAATATTCTCGCAAAACCAGTTGTTGTTTTTTTCGTTCACTTCATCAATGAGAATAAAACCCGGTTCGGCGTAATCGTAAGTGGCCGACATGATCATGTTCCATAAACCCTGAGCTTTGATGGTTTTATGGATACGACAGGCGACCAAGCCTTTTTCATTACATAAATAGCCGTCCGTCAGCGGGAAACGGCGCCAGATAATCGTGTTTGAGTCGTTAAGATCCAGCGGTTTAACCGCCAGGGATTTCTCACGGATAGGAAAGGCCAACTGCCAATCGGCATCAGCCTTGACTGCTTCCATGAATTCTTTGGTGATTAGCAAAGATAAATTGAACTGACGAAGACGGCCATTTTCCCGTTTGGCGCGAACAAAATCGAGCACATCAGGATGACCCACATCAAAGGTCGCCATTTGAGCGCCACGTCGCCCACCTGCCGATGAAACGGTAAAACAGGTTTTATCAAAAATATCCATAAAGGACAGCGGGCCGGATGTCGTGGCACCGGCACCTGATACGTAGTCCCCTTTCGGACGCAAGGTCGAAAATTCGTAACCAATGCCACAACCTGCTTTCAGAGTTAAACCCGCTTCGGAGTTTTTCTGCAAAATATCGTCCATGGAGTCACCCACAATACCGGAGACGGTACAGTTGATGGTTGACGTAGCGGGTTTGTATTTTGACGCACCGGCATTGGACAGAATACGGCCTGCTGGCAAGGCGCCACGATTCAGAGCCCAGAGAAATTCTTTTTTCCAATGACTTTTGAGTTTGGCGCCGTCTTCCACATTGGCCAGCGCCTCGGCAACACGCTCAAATGTTTGCTGAATTGTCTGATCTACGGCCTCTCCATTTTCTTTTTTCAGTCGATATTTTTTATCCCAAATATCGAGAGACGCTTCCTGAAGTGCCAAATCATCAATCCGTTGATCGCTATTTTCTATGGCTGTAGACATGTGACTCGAATCCTCCGTGCTAATTTCTGTGATAACTAAAAATGGAACAGCGGCGTACAAAACACCTGGAGGCACTATATGTTGTGTTATTTGAAAAGTAAAATGCTATATGTAGTAATAAAATTACGAAGGAACCTTGATTTTTTCGAATACTGGGCTTTAGTCACGCGTTATTTCGTAACTGAATTTTTCTAATTAATTAAAAAGGCAAAACTATTCAGACAGTTAAACGAACAGGCCTGCAGAAGCCCGCTATAGAAAGATGAAAAAAGGGAATGCCTGAAGAATGCGCCCGTTCACCCGTCTGCGAACACATCCAATACGCCAAGCTGTCTCAGCACGCAAGCTATGGGTAGAGTCAGTCGCAATCGCCCAAATCAACAAAATCACAGACGTTTATTTTAGGCGCATCGTAGGGCGTGCCCTGATTCGGCAAGGCAAACGCAGCATGTGCAAACACCAGAGTTAGAAGAGCTATCAACATCA
>DAIRVL010000033.1:0-19242 GCA_036802845.1 Pseudomonadales bacterium
TCCGCGGTTGCGGCAGGCGGCATCCACCGCCATATATTCGAGCAGGCAGAAATTGTCATATTCAGGTGCAAAAGTGACGCTATAACCAATAAGCCGGCCAAACTGCCGAAGCAGCACCAGCCGATAATCAGGACGCCTGACCAATGCCTGCATGGCCAACTTGGATTTTCTCTCCGACTTCGGCATCGACGCCAAGTAGAGCGCGAAAAACTCCTCAAACCCGCTGGTGTCATCCGGGGCGAGCCGCTGGTAACTCTCCTCCTTAGGTGGCTGGACATGACGACTCATTGCAATTGTGCCTCTATCGATTGGCAATTCCTGGCTTTCGCTATCACGAAACGGCAGCGGCCATCCGACAGCTCTGCCCACAGGCTGCCACGGCCAGTGCTTTCAGTGAATCCTTTGTTATGATATACCAAACACATAAATCAAAGACTCCGTGTACTTTTGCAAATACGCACTGCAAATTACTAAAAATTTTTTACTAAGCAATTCCTGCCGATTTAAGCCACTGTGAAAATTGGGTCAGTGACAGGGCGCCGGCTTGTCGCTGCACTTCTTTGCCGGCTTTAAATATCAGCAAGCTTGGAATGCTGCGAATAGCCCATTGTTGGGCGATGGCTGGTTCGGCTTCGGTGTTGAGTTTGGCGAAACGGGCGCGCGGTTCGTAGTGCGCGGCGGCCTGGCTGAATACGGGGGCGAAACTTTTGCAGGGGCCGCACCACGGTGCCCAGCAGTCAATTACCAGGGGGATGTCGTTGTTATGCAGTGTTGCGGCGAGGTTGTGTTGATTAAGTTCCAGCGGTGTTCCGCTAAAGAGCGGCTGTTTGCATTTGCCGCAGCTGGGCTTGTCTGTTAAACGTGCGTCGGGCAGGCGGTTAGTGGTGAAGCAGTGGGGGCAATTGATTTGCAACATAAGATGACACCCTCTTTTACGACGTGGGCTTTATTTTGGGCTTGGGTCCGGGTTTTTCAACACATTAGCTGCGCTGATTTTGTTGCTGGCGCCATAACAAAATCTTGTCGCCCCAAAAACTGTCTTGCGGGGCGCGCCATGCTTCGCGGTGTAACCACCGCAGTGATTCGCTGTCCTTCGCGAGCAGGGTGATTTCGTTACGGCTTAAACTGTCGGCACCTTCGTGCAGGCATCGTCTGCGCAAAACGTTTAAACGTTTTTGTATGAAGCCGCCGCGATGACCTCGTGCCAGGGTGCATTGCACTTGATTCACCACCGGATCTATCACCGCTTGTAAAAAAGCGGAATGCGATTGCGCCGAATCGCTAATGGGCATGCGCCGCAGTTCATCAACCAAAACACTGCCGTGAATGTCTTCAGGGATGCATAAATAGCCCCGTCGGGCCAGCGCGTCGCCCACGCCCATGCGACCGGTGATTACGGATATGGGTGCGGCCAATATTAAGGGCAGGGCCACCGGCAGCGACCAGTAAAAAAACATTTCATCAAGCCAGAAGGCAAAACCACTCCAGCCCAGCGCAATGAGTGTGCCGGGCAACTGTTTTTTGAAGGCGTCAGACCAGCTGGTTTCTTCGGTGCGGTTTTGTCCGGCCCAGCTCAGGTTGAGGTTAAACAAGGCTTCGATCACATAGCGGGTATGGGCGAGCATGCGAATAGGTGCGAGCAAGATGGAAATGATTATTTCGAGTAAGGTGCCTTTTAATAAACGTATCAGTCCACCAAAACGTTTTACACGGCGGCTGATAATGACATCAAGCAGCGCGAGTATTTTCGGAAAAAACAATAAGACAATGGTGCTCGATGCCAGCGCCAGGGCCATGTCAGGATGAAATTCCGGCCACACGGGGAAGAGCGCGTATTCGGTAGGAAAGTAATTAATGGGCCACAGGATCAACCGTGTGACTTCAAAGGTAGACAGCACAAGAAAGGCTAACCACAGCGGTGAGGCACAGTAGGACATTACCCCGTTCAGGAAGGCCATGCGGTGGGCAAAACGCAAACCCGGTTCAAAAAAGAGTAACCATAAGTGTTGAATATTGCCTTTGGCCCAGCGTTTGTCGCGGGTGAGTTCGTCGACCAGTGTTGGGGGGGATTCTTCGTAACTGCCTGAAAGCGTCGGTTCCAGCCACACTTCGTAACCGGCGCGACCCATAAAGGCGGCTTCGACAAAGTCGTGACTCAAGATGCTGCCGTTAAATATGCCCGGGCCATTGAGTTTGTGCAGGCCACAATGCTGCATAAACAGCTCGGTACGAATAATGGCGTTATGGCCCCAGAATGCCGCGTCACCCAGTTGCAGTGCGGCCAGGCCGGTGCTGAATAAGGGGCCATAGAGTTGGTTGGAAAACTGTTGTACGCGGGCGAACAAGGAGCGGCCGTTTAGCAGGCTCGGACCGCTTTGCAGAATACCTACATTCGGTTCCCGTTCCATGAGTTTGACCATGGTCACCAGGGTGTCGCCTTGCATTAAACTGTCGGCATCGAGCACGATGGTGTAGGGGTAATTACGGCCCCAGCGCCGGAAAAAATCGGCCACATTACCGCTTTTGTAATGCATGTTGAGCGGGCGGCGGCGATAAAACAGTTTGCCTTGGGCGCCCAATTCTTTGCACAGTTGATACCAAGCCGCTTGTTCTGCCAGCCAGATATCGGGGTCGCGGCTGTCGGACAAAATGAAAAAATCAAAATGTTCAACCTGTCCGCAATCCTGTAACGAACGATAAACAGCACGCAAACCACCCAGGGTGCGTTCGATAGGCTCGTTATAAATGGGCATAATGACGGCAGTGCGGGCCAAAGCGACTTCATCAAGGAATGCACCGTGCCGCCGCATCAGGGACAGCGAGTCGCCGCCGAGGCGACGCAACAAAAATCCATAAACGCCCAACCAGAAGCCTATGGATATCCAGGTAAATAAAATCGCAAACAAAATTGCCAGGCTCAGTTCGAGCGCATCGCCCCCGTGGTAGGGCAACACAAACAGCATGTAACGCGTGCCCACGTAAACCTGGGTAAAAACGAGGGCGGTCAGAATGAGCCGGCGCAGGTGGGCGCGCCAAATCCAGCGTTTTGATGGGTTCACTTGTTATATCCGATACTGCCCCGCTTAATAGGCGGGGCGAGTGGGGGCAGTTCCAGTTGGGGTAAGGCGAACTGTTCTGGAAGTTGTTCCATCAGGTAAGTAAAGGGATCAACGTTGGGCTGGGAGAGGGCAATTTCAACCAGTTCAAGTGCGCGAATGCTCAGGCTCGGGGTGATGATCATATCGAGCCCTTCGAGATAGGCGATGATACGTGCCAGCAGCAGTTCGCACAGGGTGACGGGCATCTATTGATCCTTGGCCAGTATGTCGTTCATGGGTGGCAGGCGGTAGGTCCAGGTTTCGCTCAAGGCCCGATCCTGCTCCTGTAAAAACGCGCGTAGGCTCAGCGACTTGCCTTTGCCGGGCAGAGCCAGCAAAGAAAGCCGCCAGCTGTTTTCGACCGGATTATGTTCTACAAAATACTCCAGCACCTCAGTGCCATCCAGACCGGTGACAAGGCCTTGCACGGCGGCATTGGGTTTGAGTTTATCGAGCTCACCGCCGGCAAAATCAACCACCACCCGATAGGCGCCCTTATGATTGCCACCACCCACAATATTGCCGTCACCGATAAAGGTATTGGTGACATGGCCCATGGAAGTATTGGCCACGTCGGGCCCACCAAAGGTTAGTGTATAGCCAATCTGATAGGGTGTGTTGGGTTTGGCCGGTGATTGCGGTGACCAGAACGCAACGATGTTATCGTTGGTTTCTTCACGGGTGGGCAGTTGCACCAGCACAATCTGGCCGGGGCCCCACTTTCCTTCGGGCGTGACCCAAGTGCTGGGACGACTATCATAACGGGCGCCCAGGTCGTGGTAACTCGCAAAGGCGGTGTCTCGTTGCAACAGGCCAAAACCCTGTACGTCGTGGGTTGCGAAGTAATCCATTTCCAGATTCACCGGATTAATCAGCGGCCGCCATAACCACTCCCCACTGCCGTTATGAATCAAAAGGCCATCAGAATCATGTACCTGTGCGCGCCATTCGCCTTTGGGGCGCGAGGTGTTCTCGCCAAAGAAGAACATACTGGTCAGCGGTGCTACACCCATCAACTGAATGGATTCGCGCGGGAATAAAACGCTTTTAACCTTCACTACCGTACGCTCACCCGGGGTGACAATAAACTCGTAGGCACCACTCATGCTTGGGCCATCGAGCAGACCGTAGACTCTCATGCTGCGGGCACCGGCGGCTGGATGTTCGAGCCAGAACTCAACAAAGGACGGGAACTCCTCCCCCCCGGGTAAACCGGTATTAATCGCAATACCCCGGCTTGAAATACCCCAGGCATTGTGTTTGCCCACGCCGCGAAAATAACTGGCACCGGCAAAAACCAGAAACTGGTTTTGCACGTCTTTTTCGAAAAGAGGGAAGGTGAGTTTGATCCCCGCGTAACCCAGATCAGGCGGGATCAGTTTTTCCAGTTCGGGATCGGTAAAGGTGAACAAGTCCTTCTTGAAGGGCAGGGCTTTAACGCCGCTACTTTCGACCAGATTGATTTTTACGGCATGGGTAAAATATAAACCCGGCGCCATCAGCATCACCTGAAAGGGGCTTTGACCCTGTTTCCACAGGCTTTTTTCAGGATCAAAGCGAATGTCCTGATATTGCGAGTAACTTAATTCACGCATGAAATTGGGAATAGCTTCCGGTGCTTCGTAGGCGTGGGCAGCACGTTGGCGCGCCTGCTCGATAACACTCGAAAACGCAAATTTTTCAGCGGCGTGAGAAATTGAAGCCATTAACAACAGGCTTACGCCCAAGAGACGCAGTACCATGAAAATAGAACTCCTGATCAGAAAATCATTAAACGGTAAGCTGTATCACATACACCCATCCACACGCAGCGCAACCAATCATACGGATTCATTTCTGTTTGGAATGCGCTTGAAACCGGACGCTTTTTTGCCGGCGAGTGACGGGTAAAAATGGTGCAATAGAGTACCACAGCGCAGTTTACAGAAAACAACACTAAGTAAAATATTTTTTGTAACATCCTGGCGAATGACGTGTTTTTTCCAGCGCCGCCCCGAGCCCGCAGATAGCGTTTGTAGCACATCCAGCTGCATGGATTGGGCACCAACAACGAAACTGTCGCTGTTTTAAGCAACATCAAGGGGGCAGGCTTCATTGATTTCCAAACCAGACTTTTATAGCCTGGGCCTCACCCTGATCCCTGAGATTTTTATGGCACGCTTGTCCCGTTTTGTTATGCCTGGCCAAGTCCAGCACGTGATTGTGCGGGGCAAGCAGCCGCACCCAGAGTGCGTGGGGCGACCGCAAATCGATGCGTTATTTGAAAGAGACCAACAGGGTTTGAGCGTGTTGAGCCAGGTTTCTAGTAATCTAACACACCACAGGCGATTCTGGGGCCGGCGTCACCCGTAGCTAATGTGGTTGCGTCGGGCGCAGCAACATAGCGCGTAGGGATATTTGCATAATTGTCTGGATTGGCATGCAGAACCAGGGCACTGCCATCTGCATCAAAAAGATCAGCGATAACAAAACGATCTGTTTCGATGGTCATATTCGCTTTGCCATCGGCATTGACCAGCAGCACCGGCAGATCAGCCGCGTGATCTCGATGGGTGTGCCCGCTCAGATCGAAGTGACCGCCTGCGGATGTGAACGGCGGAACGCACTCACCAACTGAATGCACATGAAAACCGTGAAAACCGGCGGGCAAATCGTGAGCGCTGACGCGAATGAGCACTTTACCATTGGTTTTCTGGAAAAAATTCACTGTGCCTACGCGTAGACCATTCGTGTCATAAAGCTTTGCACGCGCACTTAAATCATCTGCACTGGCGGGTGTTGTCAGCGCTGCCATCGACAGAGCCAGCAACAATGTTGCACCACGGAAATGTGTTCGTGTTTTGTTGTTTTTCATTTGTGTTTTCTCCTATGTGTTTTGGTGATCATACTTTGATAAATGTGACAAATATGTTGTTTACGATGATTGTTCTACAGTCTTGTTATTCCCAGCTCACCAGCCCCGTATAGGTCAAAGCCAGCAACGCAAGTCCGAAGATAATCCGGTACCAGGCAAACAAGGTAAAATCATGGCGCTGGATAAAACGCAACAAGGCTTTTACCGCAAAAAAAGCGCTCACAAATGAAGCGATAAAACCCACTGCAAAAACATCGATATCGTCTGCGCTGAACAGGGCGCGGTTTTTATAGCTGTCGTAAATCGTGGCGGCAAACATGGTAGGAATAGCCAGGAAAAATGAAAATTCGGTGGCGGCCTTGCGTGATAAACCGAAAAACAGACCACCAATAATGGTTGCTCCCGAACGCGAAGTGCCCGGAATTAATGCCAGGCATTGCATGCAGCCCACTTTAAATGCGTCCATCACGGTGAGCTGATCGATTTCCTGCACACGTATCGTGTGCTGGCGTTTTTCGACCCATAAAATCAAAAAACCGCCAAACACCAAGGCCATGGCAACGGGTACCGGACTGAATAAATAGTGTTTGATGGTTGAAATGGCCGTGGCGCCAATAATCGCTGCGGGCAAAAATGCGACCATTAAATTAAGCACAAAACCTTGGCTGACTTTGTCAGACCGTAGACCTTGTATAACGGTGATCAAACGCGCCCGGTATTCCCAGCAGACGGCAAAAATGGCGGCCAGCTGAATGGAAATTTCAAAGACTTCGCGTTTATCTTTTTCCCAAAAATCCATCAGGCTGCCGGCAATGATTAAATGCCCCGTACTCGATACCGGTAGAAATTCTGTCAGGCCTTCGATCACACCCATAACCAGTGCTTTTAACAACAAGATACTATCCACTCAAATTTCTCCGGTTTTAATGCAAGCCACACAAGCCAAATTGGATGTAATCAGGTATTACAATTCCCGCGCATTGTAATAGGCATGTTCTGAGATGCGGTGGTAGGGTATAACACCTTGCATAAATGCATAAGCCGAATCGTAGACTTCCTGGGTGATGGAATCGAATGCAGCGGTTTCTTTGGCAATTTCATTGGCCGTTTGGTGTAATTTTTTCAGCACATCATCGGGTAATTTTCGCAGTTCGACTTTATGTTCCTCAATCAGGGTTTTGAGTGCGGCGTTATTGCGGGCGGTGTATTCGTCGAGCATGTCCTGATTAACGACACGCGTAGCATGGGTGACTATGGCTTGCAGGTCTGGGGGCAGGCTGTCAAATTTAGTTTTGTTAACGGTAAATTCGAGCATGGCGCCGGGTTCTTGCCAGCCGGGGTAGTAATAATATTTTGCGACTTTGTAGAAACCAAAAGCTAAATCGTTATAGGGTCCGACCCATTCGAGGGCATCGATGGTGCCGGTTTGTAAAGCGGTAAATAATTCACCGCCGGGTAACATGACCGGAATGCCCCCAAGGCGTTTAAATACTTCGCCGCCCAGACCTGGAATACGCATTTTCAGGCCCTGAATATCGTTCAGAGAGTTAATTTCCTTGTTGAACCAGCCGGCCATTTGCACACCGGTATTACCGCCCGAAAAAGGCACAAGGTTAAATTGTGCGTAAAGCTTGCGCCATATTTCCAGGCCGCCGCCATAGTGAATCCAGGAATTGATTTCCTGCGCATTCATGCCAAAGGGGATAGACGTAAAAAATTGGGTGGCCGGACTTTTACCTTTCCAGTAATAGGGACCGCTGTGGCCCATTTCGGCGGCACCATTGGATACGGCATCAAACACTTCAAGTGGAGGCACAATTTCGCCCGCGCCGTGTACATGAATGGTGAGCCGCCCCTTGCTCATGTCGTTAACAATGCGGGCGAAATTTTCAGGCCCGGTACCTAGGCCCGGAAAATTTTTCGGCCAGGAGGTGACCAGTTTCCATTTGATGGGTGTTTCCGAGCCGGTACCTATTGTTTGTGTGCCACAGTTGGTGTCAGTTTTTTGTCCGCAGGCGGCGAGAGTGGCACCGGCGGCGCCGATGCCCAGTGTGCTGATAAATTGTCTACGTTTCATGGTTTTGTCCTGTTGTTCATTTTTTAAAGGGCTTCGAGGCGGGCGTATTGCAGTACCAGCCATTTGCTGCCCGCACGTTTAAAGTTGACCTGAACCCGGGTGTTAGCTCCCTGGCCTTCATAATTCAAGATTACACCTTCACCGAATTTGGGATGGGTGATGCCCTGTCCCAAGGCAAAGAGTGCGTCTGACGCGGGCGAGGTGGAATTATTTCGTGACGTTGAGGCTGAATACAGGCTGGGTCGGGAAATGCTTAGGGTTTCCTGCCGGTTTACGATCAGTGAGGGCGGAATTTCTTTCAGGAAACGCGAAGGCGGGTTGTGATTTTCGCTGCCATACAAACGGCGACTGTCTGCGCGGGTAATATAGAGCTGTTTACGGGCCCGGGTGATGCCGACGTAACACAGACGACGCTCTTCTTCGAGTTGTGAGGGCGATTCTTTGGCATTGTGGCTGGGAAACAGGCCTTCTTCAAAACCGGTAAGAAACACCACCGGAAATTCCAGCCCCTTGGCGGCGTGCATGGTCATTAAATTAACCACGGGCCCGTCGGTTTGGCTGCCACGTTCACCCATTTCCAGTGATACGTGATCAAGAAACTGTGCGGTGGCGTCGATGTCTTCGTCGACTTCTTCAAATTGTTCGCAGGCGCTGACCAGTTCGCGCAGGTTGTCGATACGACCCTGACCCACCTCACCTTCAAGCTGGTAAAGACCGAGCAGGCCGCTGTTTTCAATAATATGTTCCAGCTTTTTGCTCAGTGTGAGCGGGTAAATATGCGTATCAAGCTGATTGATATGATCATAAAAGGCTTGCAGGGCACCCAGTGCGCGGCCTTTGAGCGCCTGTTGTTCGAGCGCATCTCCCAGCGCCTGCCACAATGAACGTTGCTGTTGATGTGCACTGTCGGCGAGGCTTTCCAGCGTTTTGGCACCGATGCCGCGTGGCGGCGTGTTGATGATGCGTTGAAACGAACTGTCGTCATTGCGGTTGATGCTCAGTCGCAGATAAGCCAGTGCGGTTTTGATTTCGGCACGTTCGAAAAAACGCAGGCCACCGTAAATTCGGTAGGGAATCTGTTCCCGAATCAAAGCTTCTTCGAGCACCCGCGATTGGGCATTGGAACGGTAGAGCAGGGCAAAATCAGCGGGGCTGGCGCCTTTGCTGAGCTGTGAGCGAAGGGTGCTGGCAATGAAACGTGCTTCTTCGGTTTCGTTAAACCCGCAAAAGACCTGAATGGCTTCGCCGTCACCTTGATCGGTCCACAGTGTTTTACCCAGCCGGCCCTGGTTTTTATCGATAACGGCATTGGCGGCCTTGAGTATGGTGCTGGTGGAGCGGTAGTTTTGTTCCAGACGGATTACGCGGGTGTGTTCAAAGTGGCGATTGAAGTTCTGAATATTTTCCACTTTTGCACCGCGCCAACCGTAGACCGATTGATCGTCATCACCCACCAGGGTCAGTGAGCACTGCGGATGACAGAGCATTTTCAGCCAGGCGTATTGAACGGTGTTGGTATCCTGAAATTCATCAACGAGAATGTGGCGAAATCGCTGCTGATACTGGGCAAGAATGTCGGGGCGATGCAGCCACAGTTCATGGCTGCGTAATAGGAGCTCAGCAAAATCGACCAAACCGGCACGTTGGCATTGTTCTTCATAGTAACTATAAACACGTAACCAGGTGTCTTCGATGGGCGAAAGTGTCTGGATGTGTTGGGGCCGCAAGCCTTCATCTTTCTGGCGATTGATATAATTCTGTGCCTGTTTGGGTGGCCAGCGTTTTTCATCCAGAGACAATGCTTTGATGACTTGTTTGATTAAACGCAGCTGATCATCGGCATCAATGATCTGAAAACCTTCAGGTAATCGGGCCGCCTCGTGATGATGGCGCAAAAAACGAAAGGCGAGGCCGTGAAAGGTACCGATCCAGAGGGGTCGTGTGCTCACGCCGGTCAGCGTTTCGATGCGTTGCCGCATTTCATGGGCCGCTTTGTTGGTAAAGGTCACCGCCAGAATTTCATGAGGATGGCATTGTTGCTGGAGCAACAAGGCGATGCGGTGAACCAGCACCCGGGTTTTGCCACTGCCGGCACCGGCCAGAACCAGCAGTCTTGAGTCGTGTGCGGTCACTGCTTCACGCTGCGCTGTGTTCAGATCGCTTAATAAACGAGAGGTCGCGGATGTCATAGAGGCTAACTATCTGTGAAAGCCCGCATCCTACCCTTTTTTACTTTGGCGTGAAACCAGAACGGCGTTGCTTGCTCGCGTGGTCAGTGTTGGATTTTATCTGCAGCAGGCCCGGTGTGTGTGGTGGACTGGGGTGATCGTGCGTATAAAAACCCCATCGCCATCGCCAGCAAACCGAACGAAGGGGAGTCTGCCAGTTTAAAATCAAAAAGTCCCCGGATAAGCAGATACATGAGCAAGGAGAGGCCAATCTGTGTTTGAAAGGGCAGGACAGATGTTTGGAGCAATTGTTTGATTGTCCAGCCGCTTTGCCTGAACCACAGTACAAGCGACACCAGTAATGCGAGCGTGCCAATAATACCCACAGAGTACAAAGACTCCAGCATTAAATTATGTGGCATGATCACTTCAAAGCCGCCTTCGAGCACACCGCTGATTAATTTGAACACTGAAAAGCCCTGTCCCCAGAGCGGATCATCCATAATAAAACGCAGCGTCTGATGATAAATATGCTGGCGATTATACACGGTGATGTTGCAATCACCTTCTGGACACGGCATCAAATAAAACACATAGACGTAAATCGTGACCAACACACTGAAGCTTAGTGACCAGCACCAAAGTGCGAGTTTTGTTGAATGTGTTTTGTAGATCAATAAAAACAGACCGACAAAGGCCAATGCCAGGGTATTACCCCTTGAGTTACTGAAAGCCAGACAATAGAACAACAACAATAAAACACAGAGTTTATAACGCCAGTCAAGCGTGTAGTTAATAAACAGACAGACCGACAAAATGGTGGCAAGCGCCACACTATTAACAAAATGATGATAACCACCAAAAATCTGGTAACCGATTAAACTGCCGCGAATCAAGAAAAGGTGTTCGTGAACCTGAATCCAGAGCACCACCAGCCAGTACACCACAGCGATTGGGATTAAAAAGTACTTTAAGGAGCGAACCAACTGTGCTTCGGGAATTTTTTGTAAAAAGGGCGTCATAAAATAAAACAGCGCCATACAGCGCAAAATATCGTACGCCCCTTTGGCTGATTTGGCGGGCAACTCGGAAAAAACCACACCAATAACAATAAAAATCAACATGCCCGGCCATAAACTACGTGTAGTCTGCCACAAGGATTTAAAGCCGTGTGTCCAGTAATTAACCGTGCTGATGCAAAACGCCAGGGCAATGGACGAGGCACTGATCACACTTGGAAAAACAATGGAGCTTAATAACAACCATAAGAGTATCAGTGAAATCTGGTTTCCCAGGGGAGTATGAAGTGTGCTGGATGTGCCAGTCGTATGCATATCAGGTCTAGGGGTGGGGGTTAATGAGCGGTTTGTAACGCGCTTAGGTACGGCCACTTAAATGCCGCTGCGGTGAAGGCGCGTCATTATAGCGCTTCAACAAATTATTGGCCATAATCGCGTGCGGCTGCGTTGTTGCACACTGTTATTCCTTGTTGTCCTTTACGTGGATTTGTCTCTTATGACCGCATCGGTTCCAGTCAAAGAAGTGTCTGCCCCCCTTCAGTACACGGTGAAGTACACTTTTGCCACCTTGGTGACCCGACTGCAAGAATATAACGAGATGGTGCGCAGCGCTGAAAAAGCGGGTTTTAGCGGCGATGATATTGAATTCATTTACATTGATAACACGGTCAGCAATCAATTTGACGGCTTTTCAGGTTTTAACCGTTTTATGCAGGTGGCGACGGGGCGTTATCTCATCTATTGCCATCAGGATCTGTTGTTTGAGTTTGATCAACGCCGTGATCTGGATGCGCGTATAGACGAGCTTGATCAGCAAGACAGGCAGTGGGCTGTTTGTGGAAATGCGGGCAAGGATAACAACGGTGTCAGCGTGGAGCGTATGAGCGATCCGCTGGCAAACAACCGAAAAACAGGTTCTTTTCCAAGCCAGGTGATCAGTCTGGATGAAAATTTTATCGTTGTTGATCGTCAGGCTTTACTTAGAACCACGGGGGGGCTGACAGGATTTCATCTTTATGGTGCGGATATTTGTTTTAATGCCCGTCAGTTTGGATTGACGGTTTGGGCGGTTGATTTTCATTTGCGGCATAAGAGTGCCGGCAAGGTGGACCAAAACTATCAACAGGTTCAAGTCCAGCTCATGAAACGTTATCACACGCGTTTGCAGGCTCAGGTCATTCAGGCCATGTGTTCGCGATTTTATGTATCCAGCTCGGCATTGCTGATGGTCGTATTCAATTGGGCGCCCTTATTAAAACTGCATAAAAGTGTACGCAAAAGAATTAACAGTTCATCTCAGCGATAATCTGTAACAAACGGTTTTTATAAGTGTGGTATTGCAGCGTTTTTGCTTGGCCTTTTACCGCGATGTCGAACAATACGTCCGGACTCTGCAATAAGGCAGGCACTTTCTTGTTCAGATCGTCGGCATCGTTATAACTGATCACTTCCGTGCCGGCTTCAAAACAGCGGCTTAAGTCTTTGACTTCATCGGTCAGCAACACGGCGCCTGCGGCGGTGGCCTCAAAACAGCGCATATTCAGTCCATGGCAGATGTTGTTTTTATTGATGATATTCAGTACACAGCGATGGTTTGCATTAAGTTGTGCCACTTTTTGCAGGCTGATGTTTTTGGGATAAATTTTATGTTGGGTGGCGAAGCGTTTATTCCAGCCTTTGCCGTAGATTTCAAGCGGAAAATCAATTTTATTGAGCGTGTCGTATCGGTTAGCGGAATACGCGCCAACAAACAACACCGGGCTTTGTCGGCACATGAAGTGCGTGATGGCATCCGGGCCGTTTAAGGTATTTTTAAAAACAGAATCGTTAACAGCCAGCGGTAGATAAGAGGGATTGTTTAACTTAAGCTCCTTTGCGCGCTCGATTAAAAAGGTATCGGTAAAATAAAAAATGTCGGTGAAGGCATTGAGTTCAGTAATAGAGGGCTCGTAATAGTCACCTATCCAATGCGCGGCTTTGAAGCGGAATTTTTCTTTGGCCAGCAGCTCTTGCAGGGCGGGTGTTAATCCGAGGCAGTCAATAAAAAATACAATGTCGGGCACAAATTGGTCTAATTTGTTGTGCAAACTGCGTAGCTGTTCGGCCTGGAATTTTTTTCTGCTAAGGCTTTTGAGCAGGCGGCTGCCGATACGATGGCGATCTGCCAAATGATTAATAGGGAAAAAATCGTGGGTAATGGCTGATTGTTTGCAGGCATCGAGCAGGTGTTCGGGCCAATGCAAAATGCCACCTGCTTTGCCGATGATCAATACGCGTGGGGATGACTTGTTCACGTGTCTCTTTTGGCGTCAGTTAAACAGTTTAATTGGACAACACTGAAATATCCGCCACGTGCAGAAACAGGTTTCTGAGTTTGGTCAGTAACAACAAACGATTATTACGCAGGGCTTCATCCTCGACCATGACCATGACCTGATCAAAAAACGGATCCACCTCGTCTTTGAGATCGGCCAATAACAACAGCGCGTCACTGTAATTGCCTGCGGCAAAAAGGGGTTTGAGCCTGTTTTCCTTGGCTTGAATTTTTTCCGCCAGTTTTTTCTCGGCGTTTTCGATCAAAAGGGCTGGATTCAGCGTGCCGGTGTTTGGTGTTGAATCCTGTTTCTTGAGAATATTCTGCACACGTTTGTTGGCGGCGCTGAGCGCTTGTGCTTCGGGTAGGGCAATAAATTGTTCGACGGCTCGGATGCGTTTTTCAAAATCGAGCGGGCGTGTGGGTTTGAGATTTTCAACAGACTGAATAATTTCCGTGGCCACACCTTGTTCCTTGTAATGAGCACGGAAGCGGGCGAGGATAAAATCGAGCACGTTTTCCCTGGTTGAAGGCTGCGTCACTTTGTCCTGATAAAGCGCAATACTGTCATCAATCATGTCAGCCAGATCCAGTGGCAGGGCCTTGTCGATAATGATACGGATAATGCCCAGTGCGGAGCGACGCAAGGCAAACGGATCTTTGTCGCCGCTGGGTATCTGGCCAATAGCAAAAATGCCCACCATGGAATCCAGCTTGTCAGCCAGTGCCACGGCCAAACCGGCCAGGGTGTCTGGTAGTTGATCACCGGAAAATTTTGGTTGGTAATGTTGTTTGATAGCCAATGCCACGTCGATAGACTCGCCGTCATTGAGCGCATAGTAATAGCCCATGGTGCCTTGTAAATCGGGAAACTCACCGACCATGGCCGAGGCAAGATCGGCTTTGGCAAGCAACGCCGCTCGTGCAGCTACATCGGGATTTGCGCCGATTTTTTCGGCAATTTTGCGGGCTAATGCGCTGTTTCTCTCGGATTTTTCATAAAGAGTGCCGAGTTTATCCTGAAAAATAATGGTTTTAAGAAGGGCATTTTTTGCTGTCAGCGTGTGTTTGCCATCGGTTTCGTAGAAAAATTTGGCATCGGCCAAACGCGGGCGAATCACTTTTTCGTTGCCAGCAATAACGTGTTCAGGATGGGTGCTGTTGATATTGGCGGTGATAACAAAACAGGGTTGTAAGACACCGTCCCGATCCACAATCGGAAAATATTTCTGATGCTCCTGCATCGCCGACATCAAGGCTTCCTGAGGTACCTTGAGGAAACTCGGATCGAACTTTCCTAACAAGACATGGGGCTGTTCAACCAGGCCGGTTACTTCGTCGAGCAGGGATTCATGGATGATAACGGTCTGATCCTCGCGGGCGATCTGCAGCGCCTGTTGTTTAATTTGCGCTTTTCGTTTGGCAAAATCGGCAATCACACCGCCCACACGTTCCAGCGTGTTTTCATAGTCGTCGGGCGTGTTGATGACAATGGCATCGGGGTGATGAAAACGGTGACCGTAGCTTAGTTTACCGGCCGCTTTACCCAGAAGCGTGCAGGGGACAAGGTTCGGGCCATGCATAAATACAATCCAGTGCACGGGACGAACGAAACTGATTTTTTGGGTTCCCCAGTGCATGCGTTTGGCAATAGGAAGTAATTGAATGGCTTTTTCGGCAATGGCGGGCAGCAAGGCGCTGGCGTTTTGGCCGGCTTCGGTTTTGCTAAAGATAATCCACGGGCCTTTGTCGGTGTCCACGGTGCTTAATTCGTGCGCTTCAACGCCACAGGAGCGGGCAAATCCCAAAAGTGCTTTGGACGGATTACCTTCGCTGTCATAGGCCGCCGCCAGCGCCGGGCCGCGTTTTTCTATGGTTTGATCACTTTGACGCAGAGCCAGACCGTAGACTAAAACGGCCAGGCGCCGTGGCGTGGCAAAATAACGGTATTTTTCGAAGCTCAGCCCGCTTTCCTTTAAACCGCTGGTAAAAAATTCCGCCAGATGGGCGGCCAGTTTTTCGACATGTTTAGGCGGCAGTTCTTCGGTGCCAATTTCAAACAAGAAATCGTGTGCAGAGGCTGTCATCTAGTTCGCTCCTTGTTCGTTCAGCGTGGCTAAAACCTGTTGTTTAATGGACTCTTCAGCCAGCGGAAAGCCCAGTTTTTTCCGGGAATCAAAATAGGTTTGGGCGACAGCGCGCGCCAGTGTCCGCACGCGAAGAATAAAACGCTGCCGTTCCGTGACAGAAATGGCGCGGCGCGCATCCAGCAGATTAAAAGTGTGTGAGGCTTTGAGTACGTATTCGTAGGCCGGCAGCGCCAGTCCCAGTTCAATAAAACGTTTACTTTCGGTTTCATATTGCGTGAACGCGCTGAACAACATGTCGGTGTTGGCATGTTCAAAATTGAAAGCGGACATTTCGACTTCGTTTTGATGATAGACATCACCGTAAGTGACGCGGCCAAACTCACCTTCAGCCCACACCAGGTCGTAAATGCTGTTCACGCCTTGCAGGTACATGGCAATACGTTCGAGGCCATAAGTGATCTCGCCCGTGACAGGAAAACATTCCAGGCCACCGACTTGCTGGAAATAGGTAAATTGGGTGACTTCCATGCCGTTTAACCAGACCTCCCAACCCAGACCCCAGGCGCCGAGTGTGGGCGATTCCCAGTTGTCTTCGACAAAACGGATATCATGTTCCAGTGGATTAATGCCCAGCATGCGCAGTGAGTCCAGATACAGCTCCTGAATATTGTCGGGTGAAGGTTTGATGATGACCTGAAACTGATAGTAGTGCTGTAAACGATTAGGATTTTCGCCATAACGACCGTCGGTGGGGCGGCGGCAGGGTTGCACATAGGCACTGGCCCAACGCTCGGGACCAATGGCGCGCAAGAAAGTGGCCGGGTGAAAGGTGCCGGCACCCACTTCCATGTCGAGAGGCTGAGCAAGTACACAGCCTTTTTCGGCCCAGTAGTTTTGCAGGGCGAGAATGAGTCCCTGAAAGGTTCTTATATTGGCATTATTCATGGCGTATCCGCAGGTGGGTGATGTCTACTGATGAAAGGCTAACATTATAACCAAGCACATGCGCAGGGATATGCTTGCCGGGTTAAATTTGCGTAAAAGCGGGAGAAGGGGCTGTTTCAGGGCAGAAAAATTGAAAAACAGGCGCCGCCCAGTTGTGAGCTGCGGCCCAAGGTAAAATACGCACTGAGCTTAGGCGTGTGATGCAGGGCGAGAATGGTCTGGGCAAAATAAAATCCCAAACCCGTGTGGCGGCTGTCCTGATCAATGGAGTTGGCTTGAATGGCGTCTGCCAGCAATTCATCTGGATAACCCGGGCCGTCATCTTCGATATGAATCACCTGATAAGGGGCGGTATATTCGGCGCGTAACAACAGCTGTTTTTTGGCGTGGCGCAGCGCATTTTCCAGGGTGCTGTCGAGAATACTGCTGATAAGTGCTTCATCAAAAAAAGCGCAGAGCTGGTCGTCACAGACCACGGAAATGCTTTTATGTTGCACCTTACACTGACCGGCGTAGTGGGCACATTTTTCTTCAAGAAATTCGCTTAAACCGTGTTGATCGATCAAGGGTTTGAGCAAACCTTCCTTGGCTTTATACAGGGCAAGCACTTGCACCAGTTGATTGCTGATATGGATGGCGTCCGTTTTAATGCTGCTTAAAGTGGGGAGTTGTTGGGCAAGCGCCGGCTGGTGAATCTCAATATTTTCCACCTTGCTGATCAGGTGATTGATGTCATTTTTGATGTCATGAACCGAAATGGACATCAGTGTCGCCAGATCAATGCCGGAGTGATTACTCATGCCAGTCCTTCAGAATTTATTTTGGGGTGGATAAGTTTGCATAGCTCGCGTTTAATTTTTGGTAACGCATATAGTTTTTGTCATTACTGTCCAGATTTTTTAAACGCGACAGATAACGGTTACAGCTCTCCATCAGCAAATCATCTGGGCCGTTAGCTTCGATAGCACTGAGGCTGGTTTGCAGCGCGTTGAGTAACACACCGGGACTGGCCTCCGGTGTTTTTGCGGCTTCTCTGAAAATGGCCAGCGCTTCCTTGAGATGACCGGCTTTGTACAGTCGTATGCCATCGTTGTTGATCATTTCATTGGCTGATGAGGTTTTGTATTTATCACGCAATTGATTTGCTTCATTTTGATGCCCGGTGCTTTCGTAGGCATTGGCCAGTGACAGTGCCATGCTTTGCGACATTTGTTCGGCGGCATTGCTTATATCCGTGGCTAACGCGGTGAGGATTTGATCGGCTTCTTTGGTTTTGCCAAGATTGCCGTTGGTTTCAGCGAGCAAGATTTTGGCAAAAAGCAGTGCGTCGGTATTGTCAGAAAATTCTTTTTCCAGACTATCAATAATACGCAGTGCTTCCGTCAGGGCATCCTTGGATTTTCGGCCTTCAGCGTCTTTGATTTTGTGTTGTAGCACCTGCACCAGCGCAGTGTAATTGTTGGGCGTGCGGTAACAGGAATTCCTGCCCAAATTAACCGCCTTACGAAAGGCGACTTCGGCAATAGCCCAGTCTTGATTGGTTTTGGCAATTTGTCCCAGTTCCATTTGACGCAGAATCGATTTAGGCGAACGCTCAACGGCGTGTTGCAAGGCCTTTTGGGATTCTATCGGCTGTTGTTGCGACTGATACACCTTGCTTAACCAGTCATAAGCTTCGACGTTGCGTTTATCTTCCTCGGCCAATTGCTGAAAAATGTGCAAGGCTTTTTCGTATTCACCTTTGTAATAAGCAACTTTACCCAGACCCAGCCGGGCCCACGGCAGGTCACGCACTGCAATAATGGCGTTAAAAAGTGTTGCAGCCTCGTCGTAGCGTTCAAGATTGAGTAATAGTTTACTTTTGATGCGCAATGCTTTGATCTGAAATTTGGCTTGTTCTTTGGCTACTTTATCGCAGGCTTGGAGGGCTAGTTTGTATTTCTTCTGGTCGATGGCATGGTCAACCTCTTGAAAAATAGCTTTTTCCTGCATGATTTTGTCGAGCCGGGTTTTGAGATTTTCATGGGTGATGGGTTTGGTGATGTAGCCATCGGGTTCGTATTCCAGTGCACCCATGACCATTTCAACGGTGGTGGCGGCGGTGATGAGCACAAAAACAGACGAGGCTTTGAGCAGGCCGCTGTGACGGGTTTCTTCTAAAATTTGTTGGCCGTCCTTGCCTTTGCCGAGTTCGTAATCCGATAAAATGATGTCGTAATGTGTGTTGATGATTTTGGCTATACCGACTTCGCCATCATGAACCGAATCGACCATGTGGGCGCCAAACATGCGCACCATGGATTTGAGAGATGACCGAAACTCGGCATGATCTTCAATAATCAGAAATTTTTTTTTGTGGTATTCGATTTGAGCCATGATGCAATCCTTCCCCTGCTTCCTTATCAGCGTAGAAGGAGATAAGCGAGATTGCCATAACGGGGTGTTTTATCGACGACAGCCAGACAAAAGCATCAGCGACGCCAAAACGCCGGGCTGATAAAAACCAGCAGAGTGAAAATTTCCAGACGCCCTAGCAGCATGGCAAAACAGAGAACCCATTTGGTGGCGTCATTGATGCCGGTGTAGTGCTGGCTGATATCGCCCAATCCCGAGCCCAGATTGTTCATGCTTGAGGCAACGGCAAAAAAACTTTGAGTCAGAGTGATCGGGCTGACCG
>DAIRVL010000034.1:0-18821 GCA_036802845.1 Pseudomonadales bacterium
CCGCACCAGTGATACACTGGCGCGCTATGGCGGTGAAGAATTTGCGCTCGTATTACCCGGCCTCGGCCCTACTGAATTAAAAGACTATGCAGAACGGATATGTCAAACTTTGACGAAGCAGCAAATACCCCACAAGGGTTCCAAGGTATCGACCGTAGTGACCTGCAGCATAGGTGCAATCAGTTGGTTATTACGCCCACAAGATAATATCCGTGATTTCATTAATGCTGCAGATCAAGCACTGTACTCTGCAAAAAAAACCGGTCGTAACAAAGTGGTAATGTTTTAATCAGACCGATTATTTTTCTGTTTAACTGCTCATTAAAACAAGCAGGCCGACGGATTATTCTGCCCCGGCCTGTTTTGCAAGCAGCTTGATAAACTCGTCTGCCACCAATGGATGACCGAATAAAAAACCCTGTCCTTCATCACAATGGTGTAGCCGAAGCAGTTTGAGCTGCTCCTCATTTTCGACGCCTTCCGCAATGACCTTTAGATTGAGGTTATGCGCCATGGCAATAATCGAAAAAGTAATGGCTGCATCATCGGGATTATTCTGAAGATCCTGTATAAATGATCGATCTATTTTTAAGGCATTAATAGGAAAACGCTTAAGATAACTCAGCGAAGAATATCCCGTGCCAAAATCGTCCACAGACAGCGCCATACCTTCTTCACGAATATCATGCAACAAAGAAATGGATTTCTCCGCATTACGCATCACCGACGTTTCTGTAAGTTCCAGTTCAATGTAAGACGATAACAAACCGGTTGAAGCAATAACCTCACGGATTATTTTCATAAAATCGGCTTGTTGAAATTGTACTGATGACAAATTTATCGCCATCCTTTTCAAGGAAAATCCCTGATCCAGCCATTTTTTCATTTGTGTGCAGGCCTCAAGCAGCACCCATTCACCTATCGAGTTAATCAAGCCCGTATTTTCAGCCATAGGGATGAAACCTTCCGGCGAAATGATGCCTTTCTCCGGATGCTGCCAGCGAATAAGCGCTTCTGCGCCAATAATTTTTCCCGTATTGAGATTCACCTGTGGTTGGTAACAAAGAAAAAACTCATTGGCAGCGAGCGCCTTTCGCAGGCTATTTTCTAACGTTAATCTTTCCAGTGAACGCGCATTCATGCGGTGCGAATACAGGCTGTAGTGATTTTGACCATTACGCTTTGAATGATGCAAAGCTGTATCCGCATTTTTTATCAGCGTATGTAATTCGTTTCCGTCTGCCGGGTAGGACGCCACACCAATACTAACGGTGATAAACACCTCATGCCCCTGCAAGATAACCGCATGCCCAAATTCATTTTTCAACTGTTTGGCAATGGAATCTACGGGAATAACCTTTTTATTACTGGAAAAAACAACGGCAAACTCATCACTGCCAAAACGAGACAATAAGAATTCACAATCATCGCCGTGGTCTTTATCGAGATCACAGATAATATCAATAGCCTGCTGTAATCGTATGGCCACATTTTTTAATAACGAATCCCCGATATGGTGACCCAAGGTATCATTTATCTGTTTGAAATTATCAAGATCAAGAATAAATACGCTTAAATAGCCTGTAGAAGATAACAAATAAGCTAGACGATTATTAACCCACTCATTAAAAAAACTTCTATTAGGCAACATTGTTAGACTGTCGTTATAGGCAAGAAAACGAATCTCTTCTTCTACTTTGCGCCTATCCGTAATGTCTCGCAAAATACATACAATTTCATATTTGCCAATTTTTACAAATCGCCCTTCATACACATATTTTTTATCTTCGAACTGTAAGGTAAATTCTTTGGTGACGGGTTCACTCGTCTTAAAGACCTGCACCAGCAAACCGTTTATTTCTTTGCCTAAGCCAGGCGGAAGCAAGGTGTCTATTTTGTGCCCAACGACGCTCTCTTTATCAATACGCAAACTGCTGTCATCACCGACTTTATAATCAAGCACCACCCCGTTTGCAGAAATTCGAACAATTGTATCTGGCAAACCATCGATAAGCGCTTGACTGTTTTTTTGACTTTCTCGAAGCTGCTCCAAACCTCTCGCCGAACGCAGCATGTATCGAACACGATGCCCAAGTACGGTCCAGTTAATCGGTTTAATCAAAAAATCTGTTGCACCGGCACTATAGGCCCGATTGACTGACACCATGTCATCAAAACCTGTCGCCATCAGAATAGGCAGATATCGTCCGTGTGGCATTTGTCTGATTTCCAGGCAAGTGGCATAACCATCCTTTCCCGGCATGGACACATCCATAAGGACGATATCCGGAATGACCTGTTCGAACAGATCCAAAGCCTGCTGCCCATTCTCAGCCTCGATAACCTGAAAGCTTGCTTGCTGCAGCACTTCCCGAATCAGAAAACGCATTGTGGCATCATCGTCCACGACCAATACCACCGCACCACGACAGTCATCATCCGTCGTGAAAAGTACATCCTGTTGATTCGACATTCCTGCTGTTTTATTTATCATCCTTTTTAATCTCTTATCTGAGCGCGGCAACCATGTGCTTGGATGCGCTCACAATACTGTCCCTTGTTATTTTGCATTTATTCGTCAAACTCTTCCCTGACTTTTTTCAAATAGCTCAAGGCAATCCCTCTGGGTGGCTTAATTACACCTGCAAAGACAGCTGCAATTATATCTGGTTTGGCTATGTATACCCGCGCCACATCAGGCACAGTACGAACACCTTGCCTGCACCGGAATTCTTTTTAACATGTAAAGCGCATTATTAACACGTTAATCAAGATTTTATCTAGTTGCATAATAGATCTGTGGATTTTTTTCAGTCTCACTTAAACAAGGACAGGTGCCAAGACCTTGGTTACACGATAAGTACGCTTGTACGTTTTCATCAAGCCCCAGGAATACCGAATTGTGGCAGTCATTGCGCGCGTTTGATCATGCTCCAGCGTACATTTTTTCACACAGCGTATAAGATAATGTTGTAGAATGTCTCGCCCTTGCATTCAAACGATCGTTTTAATAATCGCAACAAATTGAATTAAAAGTACTTTTATATTAATCCCCACGCGTCGGTCTGATTCACATCAAGCTGTCAGTGGCGGTCAAACAGGATTAGCCAATGAAGTCGTATCACGATAGCAATGCCCCGGAATGGTTTATTCAGGCCGTTAACACCCCCTATGAAGACAAGTTTCTGGAGGTGCAGGGTTGCAAGATCCATTATCAGAAATGGGTGCAAAAAGCTGGAAAACCTGGGCTGTTGTTTGTTCATGGCGGTGGCGCCCATTCACACTGGTGGGATTTTATAGCGCCCTCGTTCATCGCCGATTTTAATGTGATTGCGATCGACATCAGCGGCATGGGTGACAGTGAACATCGGGCGCAGTATCGACTGGATCTGTTTGCCAAAGAAATCATTGCAGTGTGTGACGATGCAGGCCTGGGCAAGGACACTATTCTTGTTGCGCACAGCTTTGGCGGACTGGGAACCTTGCAAGCAGCGATTGATTACCCAGCGCATTTAAAAGGCATTATTGTGGTTGACTCGGCGATTTTTCCACCCGAGTTCAAAGGCACCAATGACATGAAAGGCACCCCCTTCAAAAGCAAAAAAGTGTACCCCGATCTGGACACCGGCATGTCACGCTTTCGCCTTGTTCCTCCACAAACCTGCGAAAACGAGTACATCCTGCGTTATATTGCACGCACCTCCATCGGAGAAGTCGAAGGCGGCTGGTCCTGGAAATTCGATATGGAATTTCTGCAAAAAACGGATATGACCGATCTGGCCACACAGATTAAAAACATTAAAGTTCAAACGTCGGTGATTTATGGCGAAAAAAGCATTCTGTTTTTACCACCCATGATGGATTTTATGCGTGCAATTTATCGCCCCGAGGTGCCCTTTATCATGTTGCCCGACGCGCAACATCATCTCTTTCTCGACAAACCGCTGGAGTTCATTGATCTGTTGAAACACACACTGAAAACGTACCACTGATCCGTTCAAGAAACAGGGCGCTGGGCATGCGCCTCGTCCAAAAGGCGAAGGCGCTGTTGCATCAGCAGATAACTCAATATGCCAATTAGAATATTGGCTGTGGCAGCCCCTAAATACACGCCCGTCACGCCATACACCATGGCGCCCACATAGGCCAAAGGCAGCATTAAACCGAACAAACGCACCACGCTGATAAGAATGGCAACCAGGGGCTGATGCAAAGAATTCAAAATAGAAATAGCTAACATGGCCACCGCCAGCAGCGAAAAACTGATTGGCTGAATCCATAAGTAACGCTGCAACACAGCTGCAATACCCTCGGAAGCACTGAAAACCGACGCAATATACGACGAACACAGCACTAACAACGCAGCAAAACCTACTTGCCACACCACCGCAAAACGAAAACTGATTCGCACCACCTCGCGCACACGTTGCAAATGACCGGCACCATGATTTTGCCCCACCATCACACCCACCGCCGAGGTCATAGACATCACCACAATCATCACCACTGGCTCTAATCGTGCGCCTACGCCTGTCGCAGCCACCGCATCGGCACCAAACTGCGCCACCAGCGCAACAATCATGGCCATCGCAAGGGGTGCCATAAGGTTGTTCAAGATGGCCGGCAGCGCAATCGTAAATAAACGCGACCACGAATCCTTCATTAAAGTCAGTGTCGGCAGGGAAAAATCAATCAATTTTTCACGGCGAATAAGAATCGTCAGTGCGGCACATGACGAGAACATCCAGGCACACACGGACGACAAGGCCGCGCCTTTAATGCCCAACTCAGGGAAAGGACCCAAACCAAAAATCAGCAGCGGATCCAAAATACCGTTAATAAATGCAGACACCGACATGATAAAACTGGGGGAGCGCGTATCACCGCTGGCACGCAAGGCGCCATTACTCACCATGGGAATCACCAGAAACACAATACCTAGCAACCACACGGACATGTATTGGCGAATATAGGGCATCAATTCCGGGCCCGCACCCAATGCAGTAAAAAGTGGCTCAATGGCAAAATACCCCGCGCCCGCCAAGCCGCCTAAAATCAGTACGGAGAACATCAGACTGTGTGTGATAATACGCCGCGCCAAGGCCTTATCGTTTTGTCCGAATATGCGAGCCAGAATTGCCGACGTTCCCGATGACAAGCCTAAATTAAGCGCGAAAATGCTGGCTGTGATGGGCAAGGTAAACGCCAGCGCGGCCAGCTCATGAGCACCCAGCAAGCCAATATAATAGGCATCAACCAAATTGAAGCCCATCACGGCGACGATACCAATCATCATCGGTACCGTCAGTCGATACAGACACAGTCCTACCGGATCAACCAGAAGATTTTGTTTTATTTTAGACACGGTAAGTGCATTGCCTTCGTCAAAAGAAATAATAAAAATCAGGACAAACCCGTATGATGCTGTCCCTAGTGCCTGTTAGCAAATCAAATGAGGCAACGAACGCACTTTTAACGCTGCCTTGATTCCAAAATCCGAGATCCTTTCTTAGTATGCTGATCATTCTGTCTCCCGCCAAAACGCTTGATTGCCGCACCTCAACACCCATTTCTGAATTCACGCAACCAAGGTTTTTAGCAAAAGCCGCCGAACTGATCGATATTATGCGACAGCTCAGCACAGCCGATCTGAAACACCAAATGAAAATCAGCGAATCGTTGGCGCAATTAAATGCGCAGCGTTTTCAGCAGTGGCAAACACCGTTTAGCCTTGAACAAGCCAAACAAGCCATTTTTGCCTATCAAGGCGATGTTTACACCAGTCTGGATGCACCTTGTCTGCACAGCGATGAAATACATTATCTGCAAACACATCTGCGTATTTTATCCGGTCTTTATGGCCTGCTACGTCCCTTGGACCTCATTATGCCGTATCGCCTGGAAATGGCTTTGCCTGTGCACACAGCCCATGGCAACAGCTTGTATCAATTCTGGCGAAAAAAAATCACCGCTGCGCTCAATGCAGAGCTCCAAACCATGGATTCTCCTGTTCTGATCAATCTCGCCTCAAACGAGTATGCCAAAGTAATCAACACAGCCGAACTCAAGGCAAGCATCATCACGCCCGTGTTTCAAGAGCATCACAAGGGACACTACAAAATTGTCAGCCCCCATGCCAAAAAAGCGCGTGGCGCCATGGTGCGTTTTCTTGCTACACAACGCACCAAAGAGGTCTCGCTTATTCAGGAATTCAATCAACTCGGTTACCGTTATCAAGCACAACGTTCCACAAATACCGAATGGATTTTTAGTCGTGATACCGATCCCTCCTGACAGCCTATACCGCACAATGACAGAAACACATCAACAAGGCATTCATCTATACTGTGGTGACATTTACGAAACATTGAATGCCATAAAACACCCAAAGCGCCGGGCACTTTTTTCGGGTACGAACCTCCACTGGCCGAGAGCTGCATGCAAGTACTAAAACTCCTGTTTGCCCTTATTACTTTTTGCGCGTGCCACTGGACAATGGCAGCCAATTGCACGGATGGCACGGTGCTTATCTCCGGCGAACCGACCTATCCGCCGCTGTCATGGCGACACCAGGATGGAAAATTAAGGGGCGCCAGCATTGACCTGGTCAAAGATATTTTTGCCGAAAAAAACATAAAAGTGCTCACCGATGCCGGCGGCCCATGGAAACGTATCGTGCTGCGCGCCAAACAGGGCAAGGTTGATATGCTTGTGGGCATACGACGTACGCCCGAACGAGAGGCCTTCCTGCGTTTTATTGACCCGCCCATTACCCCCGCCGCTCAAGCCATTTTTATCCGCAAGCAAGATGAGTTTGCATACGGCGAATGGGCCGATCTGAAAGGAAAGGTGGGCGGCACCACTTTAGGTGTCAGTTTTGATGGGGAGTTCGATGCTTACGCCAAACAACACTTGCACATTGAGCAGGTCAAAACGGTTGAACAAAACTTCAAGAAACTGGCTGCCCATCGGATTGATTACATTCTGGGGCCTTTATTGCCCACACTTCTTTATGCTGAAAAATCAGGTGACCGCTATAAAATAAAATTTATTCGTACACCCTTTATGATTATCAATGAATACGTAGCTTTCTCAAAACAGTCCGATTGCCAGCAATATGCACCTTATTTTGAAAAACGTATTGCTGAAAAAATTGCCGAAGGTGCCATGGATGAGTTGCTGGAAAAACAATACTCACTCTGGTAAATGTAATGCGTAGTTTCTTAACATTTTCTCCAGATCAGCGCGGCTTACCGGCTTTGCCAGATAATCATCCATACCAGCAAGCGTTGCTTTATCACGCTCAATCGACAAGGCGTGCGCGCTTAATGCAATGATACGCAGTCTGGTTTTTGTCGTCTGAGTGCTTTTTTGCATCGCTCTGATTCGGCGGGTTGCCTCCCATCCATCCATTTCAGGCATTTCACAATCCATCAGAATCAAATCAAAGGGCCCGTTTTCCTCGTAACACTCACAGGCTTGACGCCCATTATTCACCACGACGGGTTCAATATCCAATTTTTTCAGCAAGCCTTTAATCACCAACTGATTCACCTGATTATCTTCAGCCACCATCACTTTTAAGTGCGAAAACGCTTGCCTGGCATCGTTAACGATGTGCTTGTTCTGCATAGTGACTTGCTGCCGATATGCGTCAACTTTAGTTAATGTGTCACGCAACAAGGTGGCTGTAACGGGTTTTTCCATGAGGACAATCCCGTCACGCTTAATCATTTCCCCCGACGTCAGATAACGGTGAGGCAGCATTAACACAACACACGCGCGACCAAGCAGATCCTCCTGGTATAAGGCGCGCACGAACTGATCTTCTTTGTTGTCAGGCAAATTGACATCAATCCAGACTACATCAAAAGTGTTGCCCTCTTTTTTTTCTGCGGTCAACAGCGCCTTTGCATCATCGCCAGTCGACACAGCCATCACCTCGACACCCCAGCGTCGCAAAATATTTGCCGTGGTATCCAGATCCGTTTGGCGCGAGTCAATCACCAGCATTCGCTGCCCGTTAATTACAAAGGTTTTATCCGACAGCGCTTGCAGATCCTGTTCCGATGGCGCGGTCAATAACACGGTAAACCAGAACGTGGTGCCCACATCTTTCGTGCTCGATAAACCGATCTGCCCACCCATCATTTCAGCCAGGCGTTTGGAAATAACCAAACCCAATCCAGTGCCACCGTATTTGCGTGTTGTAGAAGAATCTGCTTGCGAAAATGATTTGAACAATTTTTCTTGTTCAGTTGGCGTCATGCCAATACCGGTATCAGCCACTTCAATTCGCAGCAAATATTCTTTGGACGATTGATTGTCGAGAAAAACGCGCACGCTGATACTGCCTTTTTCAGTGAACTTAAACGCGTTTCCCAGCAGATTCACCATGATCTGCCGGATGCGTCCCTGATCACCGCGCACTTTTAAAGGCGTATTGGGCAGAATATTAATGGACAAAGCGATTCTTTTTTCTTCCGCCTGGAAAGAAAACAAAGCAAGACAATCATCCAGCAGCATTTCCAGATCAAAGAGCTGCGATTCAATAGTCATCATGCCGGCTTCTATTTTCGAGTAGTCAAGCACATCATTGATAACGGTGAGCAATGACTGCCCTGAATTAACAATGGTTTTAACGTAACGTTGTTGTTCACTGCTCAGAGGCGTATCACGCAAGAGCTCCGTCATACCCAAAACACCATTTATGGGTGTACGAATTTCATGGCTCATATTGGCCAGAAATTCACTTTTTGCCAGCAAGGCTTTTTCCAGTTTAAGTGTTCGCTCCTCTACTTTTTTTTCCAGTTCGCGATGGTAACTATTCAACTCGGCATTTTGTTCATTCAAGGTATGCTGCATCGCCACAAAGGTACGCACCAATACGCCGAGCTCATCTTGTCGATTAATCAAATCACTCGCATGCAAGTCAATAAACGATTGATGAGGACTTTGTGCTTTAAAGTCCAGATGCTGCATCGCATCACTGATTATCTCCATGGGTTTACTGACAAGTCGTTTAAGAATAATGAAGAAGATAATCCATAGAAAAAACGTTTTAACGGCAGCGTTAGCCAGTGTAATAAAGAAGGTATACATCGCGCGCTGCAGAACAATGTTAGGACTTGAATACACCACAATGTGACCCACCAACTCACGGCCTTCTATCGCCTTTTCGTAGTAAACAGCCCGATCAAACGCGTACAATTCATACAAGGAGGCTTGCGATGACTCGGTGTTGATGCTTGGAAAGAGGTCTATCCGATTTTTTTTTACCACGCCTTCGGATGCGACTTCAACGACCTCTTCGTTGGGACGCTGTATATAACCCAGCGCCATCATTTCTGCGCCATCAACATCCAGAATGCGAACACCAAAAATAAAGTCATTGGATAAAATACCTTGCACAGTGGATTTTATTTGTTCGTCATCCAGATTCCAGAATCCCTGCGCCAGAATAGGCTCAAAGGTATCGAGCATGTGTTCTATTTCTGTGCCGAGCCGTTTTTTCTCGTTTTGATATTCCAGTCGTAACTGAATAAAGGTAACACCCACCGCCACCACAAAGTACAGTGTCAGCGCGATACGCAATATACGCGCTGCCAAAGGTGATACGACCGGATTCAGGGCATTCTTTATCGCCAGGGGATCGCGTTCTTTTTTATTTATTTCAGGAGGCTGAACCAAGTGAAATTGTCTCATGTTCTAATTGTACGGTTTTACTCATGGCATGTAGTATCCAACCATGCAGCACCCAAACTGCCTCCAGTATAGCAAGGCTACCTCCCCCACCTTACGCTTTATGACCGCCCGGGTTAACGACAAAAATAAAATCCCGGGACAACTTTTACCCGGAACCGTGCAATAAACAAGGATTTCGAGTACACTTCGTGCTCATGGGTTATAAAAGACCGATGTTTTAATTTTTAACAACAAATAAAAAGGTAGCCGTTGAAGCAATTTTTAAATCAGATTATCGCCCGCAATAAAAAAAATAAATCCGAAAATACCCCGCAGCACGGCGTGATCGCACCAAACTCACTCGTCATTCCGGAGACTACGCCGTCCAACGATGACACGCTCGCAGATCAAAAAAAACATTCGCCGCCAAATCATACAGCAGCGCAATGGCTAAAAACCATGCAACAGGCACCGCTGCAAGAAGGCACAACCCGTTTTATTGATCTTGATCTTCACCCCGATTTATTGCATGGCATCTTTGACCTGGGTTTTCATTACTGCACACCGATTCAGGCGCAAACGCTGCCAAAAACCCTGTTACGCGCCGATGCCATTGGTCACTCTCAAACGGGCACAGGAAAAACCGCCGCATTCCTGATTACGATCATCAACACCTTGCTCACTAATCACAATCAAGAAACACGTTACGCCGGTGAACCCCGTGCGGCAGTGATTGCACCCACACGCGAACTGGCCTTGCAAATTGCCAAAGATGCCAAGGCCTTATGCAAATACACCCGTCTGAATATCGCCACGCTTATTGGCGGCATTGATTACGAAAAACAACGTTCGTTAATCCAGAATCAGGTCATTGATATTGTCATTGCTACACCCGGACGCCTGATTGATTTTCTCTACCAGAAAGCGCTGTATCTTGATCAAGTCGAAGTGCTGGTGCTCGATGAAGCCGATCGCATGCTGGACATGGGCTTTATGCCACAGGTCAGACAAATCGTTAACGCCACACCGCCCAAAGAAAGTCGCCAGACCCTCTTGTTCAGCGCCACCTTTCCAAGTGAAATTCTGAGTTTGGCCGAACGCTGGACCGAGCAGCCCATTACCGTAGCCATCACGCCTGAACACGCAACCACCCAAAATATCCATCAACAATTTTATCTTGTCAGCGGCAATGAAAAGTTCAGGGTTTTGCTGAATATTCTTCGTCAGGAAGAGGCAAAACTGGTCATTATTTTTGTTAATCGACGTAATGAAACCCGACGCATTTGCGACTATTTAAATAAAAACGGGATTCATGCCGCCATGCTCTCTGGCGAGATTGCCCAAAATACCCGGCTGAAAACCCTTGAGTCCTTTCGCAGCGGAAGAATTCCGGTACTGGTTGCCACCGATGTCGCGGGCCGTGGAATTCATATTGATGACATTAGCCATGTGATTAATTTTTCTTTGCCCGAAGATCCGGAAGACTATATTCATCGTATTGGCCGAACGGGCAGAGCAGGCTCAAGCGGGATTGCCGTCAGTTTTGCGTGTGAAGATGATTCTTTTCTCATTCCCGCGCTGGAAAAACTACTCGGCGAAACGATCAAGAGTCAGCGTCCACCAGACAATCTACTGCGCTAATCCGTGGTGATCGTCTGGCGTTTAATCACAGCGCCCCGTATAATTGCTCTACTTTTTTTAAGGTGCTCCCGCTACAAACCTGGCTCAGCACGCAAACATACGTTAGTAACCATGCAAAACCCACGTACTGACGCATGGTAGCAATCACTCATTTCCAGGCACGAAAAGCGAAAGTAGTTTCTTTCGCTGGTAGCGGAAACGGATCGTCCCTCATAATTCACAGCCCTACAGGCATTTCTGAGCCGAACTCATTGAATGGATTTCATTGCTAGACTCTAATCAAATCATCCTTGACGTATAGGTGGCGAGGTTCCAGATTGTCATTTGACCAGTATTCTTCCAGCACAGACCTGCAGACGGCTTTACTCAGAACAGGGTATCAAACTGCCCGTCCGGTGCAACAGGCTATCCTGTCGCGTTATGCGCAGGGTGAAGATCTCTTTATCAGTGCGTCAGCCGGTTCAGGCAAAACCACAGCCTGCCTGATTGCTGCGCTTGAACAGTTGTTACGCACGGATTCAAAGAAAGACAACTGCGAACACCCACGCGTGATCATCATGGTTCCGGGGCGCGAACAAGGTCATCATGTGATTCGCACCTTCAAGGAAATCAGCCGTTTCATTCCCAAGACGCCGTCTATCGCCCTGTGCCCCAATCCTTACAGATTGGTCGAAGATGAAGAGTCGATTCAGCCACGTACTTTGAGTTCCGTCGATATCGTGGTGGCTACGCCCGAAAATCTGGTCGACTGTATTAAAGAAGGCAAAATAACCCTAAACGGTGTCCGAACCATTATCTATAAAAATGCTGATCAACTGCTGGACGCCGGCTACTGGCATGAAATGGACCGTATTCACCAGTCCTTGCCGCCAGCGCATCAATCTGTTTTTCTGGCGACACATAATTACGAAGGGGATTTGGCCGAAATTTCCCGCCTGCTTCAGAATGCGCCGTTTAAATACAGCGCAGACAATGACACTAAATCGTATCGAATCAGTGAGCGTATTCATATTGCTGACAGCTTTGCGCACAAGAAAGCCTTACTCGATTTTATTGTGCGTGACGGCGAAGTGACTGTTGCGGTCATTATTACCAATACCGCCGTCTGCGCCAAAAAGCTTTCGTCCTACCTGCAACAGGAGCAACTGCCCAATACCCTGCTTTCACGTCAGGGTGCGGTAATTGCCGACCTTGCACTAACAGCCAGCCAGAAAAAATACCTGCCCATTATTTTGATCGGAACCCATGATTGCATCCGGGCTCATCATCCCCGAGCCAGTCATCTGATTAATTTTAATTTTCCACGTTGCCCAGACGACTATTTTGGTCGTTTTAATTATTTAAACACCAATCTGGCACATCCGGCGATCATTTCACTGGTCGATAAAAGCGATCAGAAAAAATTGAGTCTACTTGAGAATTCGCTTGATAAACCTCTGTTACATGGCACTATCCCCGGCTTAGAGCCAAGATCAACACTCAAGAATAAAAAGGGCAAATACGGTCGGCCGCATAAGGACCGTATGCCGTCACAAAGCACCATTGAGAGGCCCGCCGAATACAGTGGTTACATGCGCTCCAATACGCGTCGTGGTCACAATGCGCCTTTCAAAAAAGCTCCGAACGAAGACAGCAACACCAAGCCGCTTGTTTCAGCTCAAGTACCAGGCAAAACAGCACTTGTTGCCAAAAAAAATCGTACGGTAAAAAACGCAAGCACCTCGCAGGGTCAGCGGCCGATGGGATCACAGTTTGGCCGGCAGGACGCACGTCCAACGCAAAACCGCTACCAGACCCATTACGCCGAAGCCGAACCTGCTCAAAAACAAAAAAGCGAACCGGTCATCAAGGTACAGAAAAAACCTTCACTGACAGCTGAAAAAAGTTCGACAATTGTCGAGAAAATAAAATCCTCCCGAATCGCCGGCAAACTCGGCTTGAGTAAGAAATAAGAAAGTGTAATTATTCAGCGCACCATTCTTACCCAGCCCCGGGGCAGCCATGGAAACGTTCAGTCAATGCTCTGAAAAAAATGGTGCGCATGAAGGCTAAACTAAAGATCCTGCTGATCAGCGATCAAGTGCCCGGCCATGTCAGCCAAAGCAAAGGCCTGCTTGTCCTCATGGCCGAGCATTATGCTATTGACTTGCAAACAGTCACTGTTCGCCTCAAACAACGTAATTTAAGCCGTTTGCTGCTGAGTTTCTTGCTTAACCACCTGTCCTTCAACTGGATCACTCGACTCACCCTGGCCCTGCACCAGCATGACTTCAACCCGCAGTTTGAACCGGATCTTATCGTCTCAACAGGAGGCAACAGCGCTTTTTTTAATATTGCCCTGCGTCGACACTATGGCTGCAAGAATCTATTTATCGGCTCGCTCAGACATCTGCAAGCCAGACATTTCAGCGCCGTACTCACGCTGGAAGCCATTGGCAGCGCCAACAATATTGTCATGACCGTAACGCCCATGCCCATCACGCCCGAACAAGCCGCCGTACAAGGCAAGGCCTATCTGAGCAGTCATGACCAGCCCGGCAAAACGCTGTGGGCCATCGTTATTGGGGGCGATGGCGCAGGTTATCATTATCAGCCAGACGACTGGCTGCAACTGGCGCAGGCACTGAGCCAACTTGCCGCGCAACACCAGATCCAATGGTTACTCACCACATCCAGACGCAGCGGTGAAACTGCCGAGCAACTTTTACAAGCGGCCATTCCGGCGGAGATTCTCTTTGATGCCGTGTGGTATCACCAGAATCCACGCAAAGTGATGTTGCCTTTTTTGGGCGCGGCGGAACGTGTTTTTTGCACTGTCGATAGCATGTCGATGATTATGGAAGCTATTAACGCTGGCAAAGAGCCCTGTGTACTTGCGCCAGAAAACGGCAAGGCGGATGAACGTTACCAGAGCGCATTAAATCAGTTCGTGCACTTGGGTTTAATCCATAAAGTCAGTATCAAACAGCTGGCCAACGAACCCTTGCCAAACCTGCGCGCCGAGACACCGGGACTTGCCTTCTACCGACAAGAGCTGCTAGAACGTATTGTGGCTCTTATAGAGCCGCACCCTCACAGCAGGAATTAAACAAACGGGCAATGAAGATTTATCTTGTGGGCGGCGCGGTCCGCGACCAGCTGCTGAATATTCCAGTAAAAGACCGCGACTGGGTCGTGGTCGGCGCCAGCTCGCAAGACTTGCTAAGTAAGCATTACATTCCTGTGGGCAAGGATTTCCCGGTGTTTCTCCACCCCAAAACCAAAGAAGAATATGCCCTGGCCCGCACGGAACGAAAATCCGGCACAGGCTATACCGGTTTTCAATGTATCAGCTCACCCGATATCACGCTTGAAGAAGACTTGCTGCGACGGGATTTGACCATCAACGCCATCGCCCAGGACCCTGACGGCACGCTCATTGATCCCTTCCATGGTCAGCAGGATCTGAAACAGCGTGTATTGCGCCACGTGTCGCCAGCCTTTCGTGAAGATCCCTTACGTTTGTTAAGGGTGGCGCGCTTTGCGGCCCGCTTCGGCACCCTGGGTTTTCGTGTCGCCGATGACACATTGAGCCTGATGCGCCAGATTGTGGCTGACAATGAATTACAGTACCTTCCCGCTGAACGGCTATGGAGCGAAATACAGCGCGCACTCGCTGAACCCACGCCAACCCGTTTTTTTGAAGTACTGCGCGACTGTGGTGCACTGCAACAGATTTTACCTGAAATAGACGCCTTGTTTGGTGTGCCACAACCCGAACAACACCACCCCGAAATTGATACCGGCATACATACACTGATGAGTCTGACCCAAGCCGCTCAATTAAGTCCATCGCCGCTCATTCGTTTTGCCGTCCTCACGCATGACCTGGGCAAAGGCACAACACCTGAATCCGAATGGCCCCGACATATCGCGCATGAACAACGCAGTGTTGGCTTGATTGATCAACTTGCCAAACGTTTACGTATTCCAAAGGATTACCACAAACTCGCCAAAAACGTTGCCCGTTTTCATACGCACTGCCATCGCGCTTTTGAATTAAGACCCGAGACGCTGATCAAAACGCTGGAAGAATTAAACGCCTACCGTCAGCCCGAACACATGGATGCGTTTTTGCTGGCCTGCGAAGCCGATGCCCGTGGTCGCAGTGGTTTTGAGACCCGGCCTTACCCCCAGGCCGACTGGTTTCGCTCGGTACTCAAGGCCACGTCGTCTATTGATGTGCCCGCCTTGCAAGCCGCTGGTTTCGAGGGCAAGGCACTGGGCAATGCCATACACCAACAGCGTATTACACTTGCACGCCACTTAAGAGAAAACCATGCCATTAATTAGCAGCCCACTACCCCCTAATACAGCACCTGTCGCTCTGGTCACGGGTGGCGCCAAGAGAATAGGGGCCCAGATCTGCCAAACCTTGCATGCGCGTGGTTTTAATATTGTGCTGCATTACCGCCACGCTGAAGAAAGCGCCAGAGAACTCGCCCACCGTTTAAACGACCAACGACCTGATTCCTGTATCGCGCAGCAGGGTGAACTGACCTCCCAGCATGAGGTAGAAAAACTCGCCCAAACAGCCTGTCAGACTTGGCAACGATTGGATCTTCTGGTTAATAACGCCTCCCGCTTTTATGCCACACCCTTTGAACAGGCCACAGAAGAAGCCTGGCATGACTTACTGGGCAGTAATCTCAAAGGGGCTTTTTTTCTGTCACGGCAGGTCGCGGCTGAACTCAAAAAGCGGCAGGGAAATATTGTTAATATCGTTGATGTGTATGCTCAATCGCCGTTAAAGGATCACAGCATTTACTGTATTGCCAAAGCAGGACTCGTGGCCATGACGCGATGTTTGGCGCTGGAATTGGCACCCGCCGTGCGAGTTAACGGCGTTGCGCCCGGCGCTATTTTGTGGCCTGCCCATGAAGAGGCCTCAAGCGCCGACACGCAGAAAAAAATCATTGATCGCACCTTGCTTGCCCGTCAGGGTCACCCGGTCGACATTGCCAATACGGTGGTTTTTTTAGCGCAGGCACCGTTTATCACCGGTCAGATTATTGCGGTCGATGGTGGACGTTTCACTTATTGAGACAGGTTTTTACCTCGCCAGATAAAGGACACCGGCCACAGTGCTTGCGAACCCTGATCAAAATTCTCCCACAGATCGCGATAGCTTTTTTGTATTTCAGGATGCAGCGTATCAGGAATTAATTCTGCCAGGGGTTTGAGCACAAAGGCATGCTGGGTGATTTCGTCACGTGGTAATTTGACACCATCAATACAGCCCACACACTGATCATACATCAGGACATCAACATCCAGCGTGCGCGCACTGAAGCGTGGCGCTTGACGATCGCGACCATTGTCTTCTTCCATCTGTCGCAGCAAGTGCACCAGCGGCCCGACCGCCAGTTCCGTATAAAAACCCACAATCATATTCAGAAAGTTTTCACCCTCAAAACCAACAGCGCGGCTTTCATAGACCGATGAACACTGCAAGGGCGCAAACAAGTGGTTCAATCGTTCCAGCGCCGCCAGAATATGGATTTCACGATCAATATTACTGCCCAGGCTCAGATACACCACCGCCATCAAGTACGTACTCCGCGTTCGATTTCCACGCCCACATCAACAGCACCCCGAACCGCGCCGGGTTTTCCCAGACGCAAACGCACCCACGGTACATGAAATTCGTTGCGCACAATGGTGGTAATTTGTTCAGCCAGCGCCTCTATCAGCAAGAACTGGCTTTGCTCGACAAAACTGATAATCCGTTTAGCCACCGCTTTATAATCAAGCGTATCTTCAATGGCATCTGTCTGGGCCGCCCGGTGAATGTCATGGGCCATGTCCAGATCAATGTTAACCACTTGTTTGATGCTTCGTTCCCAGTCGTAAATACCAATCACCGTTTCCACTTGTAAGCCACGAATGTACACAATATCCATAAAAGTCCTTCAATACGTACCTGCGTCCAGCACTGAATGCCTGTGCATTTTTTAAATAAATGGGATAATCTTGCTTCAAATTATAATTGAGAGTTTAGCGTGGACATCCCTTTCATCTTGTTATCTGTCGTGCTGTGCATTTTGGCTTATTTGCTAGGCTCTGTCTCTACCGCCATTATCGTCTGCAGGGTGTTCGGCTACCCCGACCCCCGCAGTGAAGGTTCAAACAATCCCGGCGCCACCAATGTGTTGCGCATTGCGGGTAAAGGGCCCGCCCTGTTGACACTTGCCGGAGATGTGGGCAAGGGTATTCTGCCGATTGTGATCGGTCGTTACCTTTTGTCCGATGATCATCTGCTTGCGGTGATGGGGCTGTGTGCTTTTCTGGGTCATTTATTCCCGCTGTATTTTAATTTTGAAGGCGGCAAAGGCGTGGCCACCGCTCTGGGAGTAATCACCACCCTGTCATGGCCTATTGGCCTTGCCATTATGCTGATCTGGCTCATTGTTGCCATTCTGGGTCGTTTTTCTTCGCTGGCTGCACTCATCAGCTGGGCCTTGGCCCCTCTATTGGTGCATCTCTATCAGCCGGCCCTGTTTTATCCCGTGCTTGTAATGACCGTACTGCTGATTTACCGTCATCATGCCAATATCAAAAAACTTTTGGCCGGTACAGAAAGTCGTATCGGTGAGAAAAAAACGACAGCGTGAGAAAGGGGTCTGTTCAATGGATGGACACGACCTGTCAGCTTATTCTTACTGAACTAAACACTTGAGAAAAAAGTTCGACCTCTTCAAATTATAAAAAAAATATCACCAGCTGGATGCGCAATGAACAACAAGGACTTTATCTTTCACGAAAAATTGGGAAGTAGCCTGACTGCCGATATTTTTAGAGGCGAATCAATCCGCCAGCCAGGGCAGGCCTTGCGACTCAAAGTGATTAAACCCCGTTTCACCGCTCAAGACACCGAGTCTCATTTGCAGCAACAGCTGTCTTACCTCGCACAGCTGAATATTGCACAGGTCACTGTGCCCACCCTGCATACTGAAGGAGGCTCACTGATTCTGGCGCAAGCCCTGCCTCAGGCGCAAACACTTGACAGCTACTTGCAGCAACATAGAGCGCTGAGCATTTTGGCTACACTGGAACTTGGCATTGCGCTGGCCAGCAGCCTGGCAGAAAGGCATAAAAAAAACTGGATTCACAAAGGTGTCAAACCCGGCAATATCCTGCTATCGACAGATTTCAGCCCTATTGAACTAATAGATGATGTGCGCATCCTTGAGGGCAATCAATTCGGCCAGTTTATTAACGATGCCGACTATTGCCAGCAGTCCCTGCCGTATCAGTCGCCCGAACAAAGTGAACGTGTGCGCCTTGGTCTCAATTACAACAGTGATCTGTATTCTCTGGGTGCCGTGTTTTATCACTGTTTGACGGGGCGACCGCCCTTTTTTTCGTCCGATCCATTAAGCCTTATTCATTCTCATTTGGCTGAAATACCCGTGCCCGTGATTGATCTGCGTCCCGAGTGCCCGCCATCGCTGTCC